>NZ_JAAHGT010000152.1 GCF_010672385.1 Okeania sp. SIO2F4 | reverse complement strand
TATATTTTAACTCTAAACAACATCGATATAGCTCTCTTAAGAATGGAATATTAGGTACTTTAGGTGAAACATTAATTCCAGAAATTGCATCAGTCAAAATTTTAGCAAAAACTTTTTTTTGTGTATTAGATATTATGTGTTTTGAGTCAAATATATTGTCAACTAATGGATATGTAACACCAAAGTAATACCCCAACTTTAATGTCCGTAAGAGTATTTTACTAGATTCTATTTTACTCAATCCATCTGGTAAAGCATAATAGCTGTAAATTAATATTCCCATCATTAAACGCAGTAATTTTGATAAACCATTAGCTTTCAATGATTCCCAGGGCAAGACTAAAAGTGTCTGCTTAATATTTGATTTTAAGAAATCGATCGCTTCTGCATAATCAGATTTGGTGAGTAATGAATTTTTGTTAATACCTGAAGAGTGAAGTAAATCTTTATAGGAAGATACTAAAATAAGTTTCTTATCTTCTAGAAAATTTTCAAGCAAATTGTTTTGGTCTAGGAATAATGACAATTCTTCTAATTCACTTTCATTTTTCTTGCCTAAATTTTTAACAAAAGGTTTTAAAACATTATTGAGTCGTATGTCTTGTTCTGTACCAAAATGCTGAAGAGAACCAAAATCTCTTAAATGTCTATATAATCTAGCAGACTTTTCATTTTTTATAAAATTGCTTATTAGAGAGTGAACAGTTCCAGAAGTGTTTTGTCTTTGTTCTAAATCTTTGATTATATCTCTAAGACCTAAAAATATAGAATCATAGTCTATATCACTGTTTGATTTCCACTTTTTGAAATCATTCCAATGTTGCATAGCTAATGATTCAGCATCTTGAAACGATGAAATAGCAGACTCGTCCATTTTGAGAAACATAAAACAAAATTAAACATAACAATAAAGCAAAAATTCAATCTTACTCTAATCAATTTAAGCTTTTCTGTATCTAGTTTTATAGAAATTATCTAACTCATAAAATTAGTTTTTAAACCGAACAATATTTCACTTTTTTACAAAAGGGTAGTCATATAGAATTCGTGATTTTTGGGTAGTGGTGCATTGTATTACTATGCACCACTACCGATTTTTGTAGTTTTGTTTTTGACAGTGAAAGGGATTTACTTATAAATATCAATATGACTACATCTACAGGACTACCTAAAAAAGAATCAATGAAAATGGTTGTGATTATCGAAGCATATTAAGGGAGTAAAATTAGAATTATGCTTGTTAATTAAACTACCTCCAGCATTAAGTATATAATAAGCTTCTTTGCACTCAACAGAACGTTGCTTGATTAATGAACTAGCTTTAACTGCTCCATATTTTATAACTACTTTCTTAATATAATCAGAGCAAGAGCATTGACCATGGAGTAGTTTGTGAGAACATTTTCCATGTTTATGAGTATCAAAAAATATCTTATATATATCAATAGTTAGAAGTGTTGTCACAGTTGCCAGTATATCAGCGATTGTAATGACAAACTTAGGAACACTTTTAGAAGCATCTTGAATATCAAATAAAATGTTTAGTCCGGCACTTGCTACTTTACTAAAAGTATAGGTTTTTCGTTTCATAATAAGAGAGTTGGTAAATTTATACTACATAGTAAATTGTATCTGATAAATTTTAGATGTGCCACAGAAAAATGCAACATGGCTGTAGAAGTAAAATTTATTGAAAACAAATACTACTAATATACCCTGTTCACTTTTCCCCCTTGTCTACCAGAGTTAATTTATTGTCACGCTTAGAAAAGTTCTATCCTTTAAAATCTAGTACATCTTGCTAGAATTAGTTAACCAAAAATATAGGGTTGTAAATATTCCCTAAGAATAAAGAATTAGCCCTGCCCTTGTCTACTTTGTCTTACCTATGCCTCTATTATAAAAAACCTACCCCTGTAAACTACTCCCTATTCCTTAAAAACGGCAGAAAGTTTAAACTTCCTGCCGTCTTACCATTAAATATTCACTTCTTTTCCCTGAAGAAATTAAATCCTATTCAGCAACTTGAGGTACCAACTCTCGTTTTTCACCCTTAGAAACAGTAATCTGACCATCTTCACCAACATCAACCACAGCAGTATCACCTTCATTGATTTTGCCGGCCAGAATTTCCTCAGCCAAACTATCCTCAAGCAAACGCATAATTGCCCGACGCAAAGGACGCGCACCATAACTAGGATTATAACCTTCCTCAACTAACCGCTCCTGGAAGCGATCGGTAATTTCTAACTTAATACCTTTCTCTGTCAACCTACTAAAGACTTCTTTGAGCAGAATAACAGAAATTTCTTTCACCTCATCCTTAGTCAACTGACGGAACACAATAATCTCATCCAGACGGTTGAGGAACTCCGGACGGAAATACTGCTTCAACTCCTCATTAACCAAATTGCGAATCCGGTTATACTGAGCATCAGCCTCATTTTCCGAGAACTCAAAACCAAGACCACCGCCTCCTTTCTCGATGACCTTAGAACCAATATTAGAAGTCATAATAATCAAGGTATTCTTAAAGTCAACAGTCCGACCCTTCGCATCAGTCAAACGACCATCTTCCAAAATTTGGAGTAACATATTAAATACGTCAGGGTGTGCCTTTTCAATTTCATCAAATAGCACCACAGTATAAGGACGACGACGAACTGCCTCAGTTAACTGACCACCCTCGTTATAACCCACATAACCAGGAGGAGAACCAATCAACTTAGAAACAGTATGACGCTCCATATATTCCGACATATCCAACCGGATCATCGCCTCCTCAGAACCAAAGAAATATGCAGCTAAAGCTTTAGTCAATTCTGTCTTACCAACCCCAGTCGGTCCAGAGAAAACAAAACTAGCAATAGGTCGGTTAGGATTTTTCAATCCCACTCTTGCCCGACGAATAGCACGAGACACTGCCTTGACAGCTTCCTCTTGACCAATCAAACGTTGGTGCAGAGTATCTTCCATGTGCAGCAACTTCTCAGATTCAGATTCAGTTAACTTATTCACTGGAACACCAGTCCAACTTGCCACAATATGAGCAATATCCTCCTCAGTCACCATTGGAGAATCATCATCAGTAGTAGAGTCGAGCTTTTTAGTTTGAGCAAGAGAACGAATTTCCGATTTAATTTCCATTTCCCTGTCGCGCAACTCTCCCGCCTTATCAAAATCCTGAGAACGTACTGCCTCATCCTTCTCCTTCAGAAGCTGACGTAGCTCTTTATCTAATTCCTTAGCTGCGGGAGGCAATTGAGAATTAATCAACCGGACGCGAGAACCAGCTTCATCTATCAAGTCAATAGCTTTATCTGGTAAATAGCGATCGCTAATATAACGGTCTGATAACTTAGCAGCAGCTTCCAAAGCAGTATCCAAAATTTTCAACTTATGGTGCTGCTCGTAACGTTCCCTCAAACCATAAAGTATCTCAATAGTTTCATCAACAGAAGGTTCACCCACCATAACTGGTTGAAAACGACGTTCCAGAGCTGCATCCCGTTCAATATGTTTCCGATACTCATCCAGAGTAGTCGCCCCTATGCACTGTAACTCCCCACGAGCCAAAGCAGGCTTCAAAATATTTGCCGCATCAATTGCCCCTTCAGCAGCACCAGCTCCTATCAGAGTATGAACCTCATCAATAACCAGGATTACATTACCCGCAGAGCGAATTTCATCCATAATTTTCTTCAGACGTTCCTCAAACTCACCCCGGTATTTAGTACCAGCAACCAACAGACCAATATCCAGAGTTACCACCCGCTTTTCTTCCAGAATATCCGGTATATCATTATTAGCAATGCGCTGTGCCAGACCCTCAGCGATCGCCGTCTTTCCTACACCTGGTTCCCCAATCAAAACTGGATTATTCTTAGTTCTCCGACCAAGAATCTGAATTACCCTTTCAATTTCTGTTTGCCTTCCCACCACAGGGTCCAACTTACCTTCAGATGCCATTTGAGTCAGATTTGAACCAAACTCATCAAGAGTAGGAGTTTTGGTTCGTCCACCGCCACCACCAGCAGTGACTTCTGCCGTTTCACCCAACATTCTAATCACTTGAGTCCGGACTTTAGAGAGGTCTACCCCTAAATTTTCCAGAACTCTAGCAGCTACTCCTTCACCTTCTCGAATTAAACCCAAAAGTAGATGCTCAGTCCCAATATAGTTATGCCCTAATTGCCGTGCTTCCTCCAAAGATAATTCTAAAACCCTTTTAGCTCTAGGAGTAAATGGGATTTCTACCGCCACAAATCCCGAACCACGACCAATTATTTTTTCTACTTCAATCCGAGCATCCTTGAGATTAACACCCATAGATTTCAGAACCTTGGCCGCTACCCCTGTACCCTCTCCAATGAGACCCAGGAGGATTTGTTCTGTCCCCACAAAGTTATGTCCCAAGCGACGAGCCTCTTCTTGGGCCAACATTATAACTTTGATTGCTTTTTCCGTGAAGCGTTCAAACATAATTTATTCCTATCTCTATAATTGCCCTTAAGCTTATTCTAGCGTGACATTTCTACTAAAGCTGTTTCTCACTTCTAGCTCTTTAGACCGGAGATACTTGTCAAAATGTAAATTTATTTTGCTATAGTAATCTTTCGAGTCCTACAATCAAGTTTTAAGTGGATAACATTTTCTACCAAACTACTCAAAAACAAAATAGTCTTAATTACTTTATTTAGAGTTCGTATATAGAAAGTTTAGCTTAATAAACCAAGAATTCAGGTAGGGAAATCTCCTATCTGACTTTTTCCTCAGTTGCTTTCTTCTATCTACCATTAATGGTATTGAAAGTTACTTTTTATTAGCCAACAATGTAATTTTAGTTTTTAAAGTATAGCTCAGGTTTTGATCGTATATGATGGTTAAACTATCTATTTATTTTAAGAAAATATAAAGTTTTCTCATTCAACATCATTCATTTCAGCGAAGCAAATATTTTTTTTAGTCAAATAACAGTCTTCTACGTAGTTGTATAGAAAATATGCAACATGGGTAATAGTTTCAAATTTTTAACCAAAAAATACTGTAACCCTCTTAGTCTACATTTTTGTACCAAAATTATCGATCGCCCTATAACAGCTATTTTTATTCTCCTGTTTTCGGCTTTTGATGAGGAGCAAAAGGATTAACAACTTTAAGAAAATTCTTCGGAGGAGAAACAACAGCCTGAGAAGATGGTGCAGGTTGAGTGGGGCGAGCATTACCCATGCCTAAATCTCCTTTCTCTAATATTCCTACTACCAGAGAGCCAATATAATCAGCACTGGTGTAAGCCATCTCAATACATTGACTGATATTTTCCAGACCTTTGTCGTCAATAATACCGTTACTGGTAGCTTTGTAAAACTGCACGGTAATACGGATGGGATAGCGATCGTCCCGTTCTAGTTTGTAACCTCCCAACTCTGTATGTTCGCCTTCATCCTCCCCATGTCCAATGACAGCATCTTCCATATCGCACCAGTCTGTTGCTCTTGTTCTCTTACTATCCAAGTAAGCAGTTCCACCAACAGAAAAGGAACATGCCACAACAGAATATTCTATTTCCTTATGTTTGAGTGGCACTTGAACAATCATTACCATATTCACATCTTGAGCTATCCCTACTTGGTCGCGAGCTGCTTCGAGGGAAATACCTTGTCGAGTTGCCAAGTCGGTTGCTAAATTTTCTTTATAGTCCCTCAAACGCTCTCCAGTCAAGCAAGCTTTCTGGCCATTATTGTTGAAATAAATATTTTGTCCCCATTCTGCTACATCTTGCTCATTGTCAATAACTATGGCACTGCTGCCTTCGGTAGAAATCAAAATAGCTAGAACGGCAGGGTTTCCTGGTTCTGATTGATAATTAAATAATACTGGATTAAAACTACATTTACCTTGACTGGGAATAGGCAAAAAACAAGCTTGAGCGCTTACCAAGACATGGGTATCTTTCTCTGTTAGTAGAGATTGACTTTCTGGATTAAATTTAGTAGGATAGCTGATATACTCCTGTAAATTAGTCAGGTATTCCTCCAAACTTACAACTTCTAATTCTTTTCCTTGTTCATTCCCCACTTTAATTTTGACAAGCTCTAGAGGAACATCACCTGTTCTATCTGTCAAGTTTGGATAGCGAATAACAGGTAAGAGTTCTCTACGACCTGGTTCTTCTGGATGGCGAACTTAAAGAGTCATATCGCTGATATTAGGTCCCCAAACTGAACCAGGCGTTCGAGCAGTGTCTTCCCACATAACATTTACAACATTCAATCCCAGTTTTTTGACACGAGAGAATAGTTCTCTATCGTCAGTCATATTCACTACCCGATTCATTGCAATATTAAATGAGTCATTAACTGTCATAAAAAGTATCCAAAAAATACTATACTATTTTAGGGAATACTAACCCATCCCCCAATTATTTATTATATTTATCTCCAAGTTGGTTGAAGACCCGCGCTCTCCGGTAGGGGAGCGTCTCATGGGAAAACCAATCAATAAGAGCGGTTTCACATAAAATAATGTTAAACTCAGCAAAAGCTTTCGTTGACATCCTCCCCGGCCTAAAGGCACCGGGATTCCTACCGAGCCTTAGCTCTTCGGTGGGTTGACGCCTCACAGGTTGCTGCTACCTTGACGCTAGTCTTACGCTTGCCTCCACGTCCGTTTTTTGTCTCGGGCTGCCCGCCCGCGACTAATATATTTATTGCTGCATTCTCGTCTCTGTCGTGTTTTGTACCACAGTTGAGACATTCCCATTCTCGCACTGATAGGTCTAGTTTACCACCTTGAAAACCACAACTAGAGCAGGTTTGAGATGTTGCTTCCCACCTGCTTATTACTCGAAAATCGCGACCGTATTTTTCAGCTTTTCCTTCTAATAGCGTTCGGAATTGTCTCCAGCCTAAATCAGAAATTGCTCTGGATAGTTTGCGGTTTTTGACCATATCTGAAACGTTTCCTTCGGAATGCTTCGCAAACAAGTCTTCTAAAACAATTGTTTGGTTTTCACGAATTATTTCAGTAGATAATTTATGTAGAAAATCTGTCCTAGTATCCTTTAATTTGGCATGGAACTTAGCAACTCTCAGTCTAGCTTTTTCATATCGTTTCGACCCTAAGGTTTTGTTAGATAAGAACTTACTTAACTTTCGTTAGCGAAGCTCCTCTGAAAGAGGCTATTTCTTGATTCGTTTTTTGAGTGGCTTAGGAGCATCAACCTTTGTACCATGTACGGACGTTGCATGCAACGTCACTACTGTAGCAAAAGTTTTAATTCCTAAATCTATACCTACTGAATTTTCATTTTCAGGTAAAGTTTCTGGTTGTATTTCTACTACAAAACTTAAGAAATATCTATGAGCTGAATCTTTGATTACTGTTACTGATGATGGAGAAGCAGGTAATTCTCTCGACCACGCAATTTTCAGTTTTCCTATTTTGGCGTTGCTAGGAACTTTATGTTGACCAATTTTCAACCCTCATGCATGTAAACTTAGCAGTCTGTCTTGATTTCCTTTTTTTGAATCGTGGAGGTTTTATAGGTTTACCTTTTCTCTTGCCTTTGGTTGATTGAAAAAAGTTTTGATAAGCCTGGTTTAAATCATTTAAAGATTGCTGTAATGGAATAGCAGAAACCTCTGATAACCATTCTCTGTCTTCAGTCTTTTTAGCTTGAGTAATAAACTGTTTTTGAAGTTCAGCATTAGTGGGCTTCTTTTCTTCTGATTTATACTTTTGTTGGCAGCAAGCTAGACTATCGTTCCAGACAACGCGGACACAACCAAATAGCTTGGCTAATCGGTATTTTTTTCCAGGCGTTGGATAGATACGGTACTTAAATCTCGCTTTCATAACCTGAATTTTCAACTAAGAACATAATAACATATTTATTGAAATAAAATTAACTAAAAAGTCCCCCTTTTAGGGGGAGGCTTTAAACCCAATTTTTCGGTAAACAGTAAATGGTTGAAAAAGCTTATAAATTTAGGTTTTACCCTACTCCAGAACAGGAAAATCTCCTGCGGAGGAGTTTGGGTTGTGTACGTCTTAATCTAGAACAAAGCTTTAGCTGCTAGAACTCAAGCTTGGCACGAAAGACACGAACTGGTAGGATATGCCCAAACCTCAGCTATGCTTACCAACTGGAAAAAGCAGGAAGATTTAGATTTTCTACAAGAAGTAAGCAGTGTACCATTGCAGCAGGGCTTAAGACATTTACAAACGGCTTTTACCAACTTTTTTAGTGGAAGTGCCAAATATCCTAACTTCAAGAAAAAACGTAATGGTGGTAGTGCCGAGTTTACGCTCATCAGCATTCAAGTGGAAAGATGGCCAAGTATATCTGGCCAAATGTGCAGAACCACTACCTATAAGATGGAGTAGACAACTACCAGCAGATTGTATACCTAGTACAATCACTGTCAAACTTGAGCCTTCTGGTAGATGGTCTGTGTCTCTGAGAATTAATGACCCTAGGGATTTAAGACTCAACGGGACTAAGAAACAAGTGGGAATTGACTTGGGTATCACCAGTTTAATAACTACAAGTGATGGAGAAAAAGTAGCGAATCCTAAGAACCTCAAAAAATTACACAAAAAATTGAGGCTAGCTCAGAAATCTCGCTTATTGAAAAACCAAAGGAACTAATAACTACCAAAAAGCCAGACTAAAACTAGCTAGAATACACGCTAATATTAAAGACTCAAGACTTGAGATGACCCACAAACTAACTACTCAACTAATCAGAGAAAACCAAACGATAGTAGTTGAGAATTTGGCAGTAAAAAACATGGTGAAAAACCACAAAGCACGCAAGAGCAATAAGTTATGCCAACTGGGGAGAAATAGTCAGGCAATTAGAGTACAAGGGTGAGTGGTACCCAAGACAATTGATAAAAATTGACAGATATTTTCCGAGTTCGCGCGCGTTGCTCTAATTGTGGTCATGTAGTAGAAAAATTACCTTTAAAGATTAGAGAGTGGGATTGTCCAGAGTGTGGTAGTCACCATGACCGTGATATGAACGCTGCAATAAATATTTTGCCGATGGTAACCCGCGGGGTGTGTAAGACGCAAGCGGTCAGACCCCGCGCCGCCGACAGCTCGCTTGCGGAATGCGCACTCCTGTGAGGGAATGCTGACCAAGAGAGGGAACGCCCACGCTCGAAGGCTGGGGACTTGCAGTGTCAGCGCCAGTCGCTCATGGGGGAGACTCCCTTTGGCGACGCTGTCTTGTCTGTGGAGCGCGCCTTTAGACCCGTTGGCGAAGCCTGTGCGAAGCACATAGGGAGTAAGTCCCAGAAGGCAGGTGCTATGAGGCAGAAAGGCCCTAACAGCAATGCTAGGGAATCCCGCGCTGTCTCGCGTATAGCAGCGTCGGGAGGATGTCAATAACCATCAATACGAGCAACAACCTGTCTATGCCATTCAGACAAAGTTTGCTCAAATTCTGAGTCATCCAGATGACCACGCCAAAGAATTAGAGCATCTTCCCCAGTTTGCTGATAATATCCTCGACGACGACCTACATCTTGAAATCCAAATTTATGATATAAAGACAATGCAGAAGTATTTGAAGTTGCAACTTCTAAGGTAGCTCGCTCTAAACCTCTTTCCCAAGCAGATCTCATTAAAGTGTATAGTAGTAGTTGACCAAAACCAAAACGTTGGTATTGAGGATGAATTCCTAAAATAGTAATGTGTGCTTCCTCTAAGATAGCCCACAAACAACCTATGCCGATTATAGACTGATTATAAGTAAGCTGTGATTGAAAGTTAGAGTATTTAAAGACAACTTCCTTATTTCTATCTTCAGTATTTTGGCTAATCACTAAAATCAGCAGATCGCTATTAGGACTTTCTAACTCTCGCTGATAACCTTGAGCATTCCAGAGTCCACCAAAGCAAAGTAAGTCCAATTCAACCACACTAGAAATATGCTCATGCCTCATTTTTTGAATTGTAATAATGGCCATAACTATGACACTCTAAATTTTAGATAAAAAATCAATCAAAAATTGACAAAATACAATAACTTCTATTTATTAGATTTAGCTGAATAGTCGATAAGCCTCACATCATAGTTTTCAATCAATTTAGTATGAGATGAATCGACCGTAAATGAATGGATTCAATGTCCCATTCATTTACAAAAACTACTTTTGGCCTCAATAGTAAAAATTTATGTTATTCTAACAACAATAAAGTTAGTTTTTCCATGATGCGGACTGCTTATCAGTACAAGCTAAAGCCCAATCAAGAACAAGTTGCCACCATAGAATTGTAGCTAGATATGCTGGATGGGAAGAGTTCCTATATATTCTGGGTGTCAAAGCTTCCTTACCGTTAGGTCATCCGCAGGACTTAAATGCTAGAGTTGTGAATCCCCAACACACTAGCCAAGATTGTTCAAATTGTGCCGAAAAAATCAAGAAACAACTATATAGACAGAATTCATTCTTACCCGCATTGCGGCATAGTAATAGACCGGGATGTGAATAGGGCAATAAATATCAAAAATAGGGCGACAGGGCATTCCGTCCTTAAAGCTCGCCCTTGTCCAACGGGATACCGGGACGAGGAAACGAGAAGCCCACGCCATACTGTAAAGTAGACGTGGGAGTATATAAAATATATCACTAAAGTATAACTCCGTAAAGCACTCATGGTATCAACCCAATCTGTAATAACCACCAACTCTGGACTTCAGTATTTGCCAAAATTAACAGACTCAGTCCAAGAAAGTTCACCCAATCAAGAACTTTTACCACTCACTGCTAAAGTTAACAATTCAGACCATTTAGAAATCGGAGGCTGGGATGTACCAGCATTAGTCGAGAAATTTGGCTCACCTCTGTATATTGTAGACGAATACACTATCCGAACAGCTTGTCGTCAATATCGAGATGCACTTAAACAGTATTATCCTGGAGAATCTTTGGTACTTTATGCTTCCAAAGCATGGAGTAGTCTGGCAATATGTGCCTTATGTGGTTCTGAAGGTTTAGGTATAGATGTTGTATCTGGAGGAGAATTATATACAGCTATCCAAGCAGGTGTTAAACCTGACAAAATATACTTTCATGGCAATAACAAATCTCTGGCAGAATTAACTTTTGCCATCGAAACAGATTGTATAATTGTTGTTGATAACTGGCTAGAATTAGAAACATTAGCAGCTTTAAAGAACGAACAAAAAGAGCAGCTACAGAATCCGACCAAAGTAATGGTAAGATTTACACCTGGTATTGAATGTCATACCCACGAATACATTCGTACAGGTCATCTAGATAGCAAATTTGGATTTGACCCAAATCAACTAAATGATGTCTTTGCCTTCATAAGTAAAGAAGAATTACTATCATTTATTGGTATTCACGCTCATATAGGTTCCCAGATTTTTGAAGTTCAACCCCACCAAGATTTAGCAGATGTAATGGTAGATGGAATAACAACTGCTATGGCACATAATTTGCCAATCAAAGAAATTAATATCGGTGGTGGTTTAGGAATCCGTTATACTGAAGCAGATGACCCCCCTAGTATTGAAACTTGGGTTCAGAAGGTTAGTACAGCAATGGTAGATGCTTGTCAAGCAAGACAGCTACCATTACCTAAACTATTGTGTGAACCAGGACGCTCAATAATTGGACCTGCCTGTGTGACAGCTTATACTTTAGGGTCTCAAAAACAAATTCCAGACATTAGAACCTATATATCTGTAGATGGGGGAATGTCAGATAATCCTCGCCCAATAACTTATCAATCAGTCTATCGAGCAGTTGTAGCTAACAGATTATCTCAAGCAACTACAGAAACAGTTACTATTGCTGGTAAACATTGTGAGTCTGGTGACATTCTCATCAAGAACGCTACCTTACCAGTAACTCAAGCAGGAGATTGTTTAGTAGTTATGGCTACAGGTGCTTATAACTACAGTATGGCTTCTAACTATAATCGTTTGCCAAGACCAGCAGCAGTTTTGGTAGGCAATAAGGAAGTTAATGTAATTTTACAAAGGGAAACTTATCAGGATTTGCTCAGTAAAGATACTTTACCAGAGCGAATAGCTATTAATGATAATAGTATTTGATTGGTAACAGAAAGCTAAAAGAATAGCAACTAATATGTTACCAATATAAAAGAGACCAAATTAAAAGTTGACACTAGATTAATAATTAAAGTTCAATGAAATCGGGTCTTAGTAATGACCCAGGCTTGATACAGTCCTTATTAATACATAGTATTGATATAGGACTGGTTCTAGCCCTGATATATATGGTGCTGGTCATCATAGGGGAACGTCGTACATTATGGATGGTAAGAGGCTTTATAGTCTTAATGTTGGCTTCGGCTTTAAGTCATTGGGCCGGATTAAGACTATTAAGTTTTGCCCTCAACAGCCTAGTGATTGGTTCTGCTGTCTCAATGGCAGTGATATTACAATCCGAATTCCGTAGGTTTCTCGAACAGTTGGGACAGGGAGAAATTCTCCAAATGTTTGGACACGATCGCCGAGTTCTACCTGAATCAGATAATATGATTGATGTAATAGTAGAAGCGATTAAACAACTGTCCCAAAATCGTATAGGTGCTTTGTTAATTATAGAAACAAATGGACCTATTGATGAAAGAGATTTTTCTGTACCTGGTGTAAAGTTAAATGCTGAACTTTCTAAGGAGCTATTACAAACTATATTTCAGCCAAAAACTTTATTACATGATGGAGCAGTTCTAATTAGAGAACGCAAGATTATGTCGGCTGGTGTGATTCTACCATTGTCTGAGAGAATAGCTTCCAGGCAATTAGGGACTCGTCATAGAGCGGCAATGGGAATTACAGAACAAGTGGAAAAATGCCTTTGTATAGTAGTATCTGAAGAAACAGGTTCTATTTCCCTGGCCGAAAAAGGAACTTTGAATCGGCCTTTAACAGGTAATAAACTAAAGGAGTTATTAGAGGAACGTCTATTTCTATCAGGTAGTGAAAAAAGTACAAATTCAATCCCTATACTTAGTCTTGGACGTCAAATAGGATCAAAAGGAACGAAATTAATTTCATGGGTACTTCGTCAAAGTCCATCAGCTACTGGAAAGAAAAGATGAATCAAGGAACTTGTTTACAAGATTTACCTGTTGATTTGAAACCAGAAAGGTTGCCTCATCATGTAGCTGTGATTATGGATGGCAATGGTCGTTGGGCAAAAGATCGTGGTTTACCTCGCATTATGGGTCATAGGCGTGGAGTAGAGGCGCTGAAGGATCTGCTACGATGCTGTAGAGACTGGGGTATAGAAGCCTTAACTGCTTATGCTTTTTCTAGTGAAAACTGGGGCAGACCTCAAGAGGAAGTTAATTTTTTAATGACTTTGTTCGAAAGAGTTCTGCGTCAAGAGCTACGAGAGATGATGGCAGAAGATGTTCAAATTAGATTTGCTGGTAATTTAAATTCTTTGCCTCTATCTTTACAAGCTGAGATTAAACACTCAATGGAAATGACGAGGCAAAATCAGGGGATTAAATTTACTGTAGCTACTAATTATGGAGGACGTCAGGAAATTATACAAGCTTGTCAAGCGATCGCCACTCAAGTACAAAAAGGTCTGCTCAAACCTGAAGAAATTAATGAAGCAATTTTTGAGAAATATCTTTATACTGCGGGTATTTCTCATCCAGATTTATTAATTCGTACCAGTGGGGAAATGCGAATTAGTAATTTTTTACTGTGGCAAATTGCTTATTCAGAAATTTATGTTACTGAGACATTTTGGCCTGACTTTAACCGTCCTGAATTTCATCGTGCTTTATACGCTTATCAGCAACGTGAACGCAGATTTGGAAAAATCTGATTGGTTCAAGTTCAACTAAGGTCCCGAAAAGATTACTGCTTCAAGATCCTGTCGAGTCAAGGAATATTTAAAAGATCGTTGAATGTCAGTACCATCAACAA
>NZ_JAAHGT010001512.1 GCF_010672385.1 Okeania sp. SIO2F4 | reverse complement strand
TTGGGCGATAGATGCTGTTCCACTTAATTAGTTGAAATTATACCAGTTTCAAAAAATACTGCTACATTAATTTTTTTTGTATTTAGGGAAGACCAGGACCATTACCATACAGGAAAATTAAATAAAGAGCAAGGGTTTTCCCTACTCCCGTACGGGCGATTCGCGAATCGCCCCTACTCCCTTTTTTACTGTAACAACCTTTTTTTTATTTGGTATTATTATGGTACAATACTCCCTGAATATCACCCAAAAAAACACTAATCAACAATATAGATATACTGTAGATTTAGAACAATATTATGAAGATGAGCCAACATTTTTTTTTACCCCAATAGTATGTAATAAAATTAAAAATGAACTAGAAAGCCAGAGTAAGTGTCAAATTAATGATATGCACTTAAAAACAATCATCAAAACTTGGATTCAAGATATAAAAGAAGGATATAGAGACTGCAGTCTTATTCTAGACTTACCTGTAACTAATCATGAGAATATTCACAATATCACAGAATTGGGAAATCAAGAAATTCCCCCACTTATTTATCCAGAGATATCTAATTTAGAACCAAAAATAGGAGCATTACCACCTTTAGATTTTTCTTAAAGGAAGGGAGATGGGGAGGTAGGGAGTAGGTCGGAGGGAGTAGAGTTTTTAGGAATAAGATATTTTTGGTTAATGCCTAGAATCTTTAAAAATATTGATGAACCTTATTTATTACTTAATAACTAAACTTTTAGGGGGTAGGTCGGAGGGAGTAGGTGGGAGGGAGTAGAGTTTTGAGGAATCAGATATTTTGGCTTAATGCCTAGAATCTTTAAAAATATTGATGAACCTTATTTATTACTTAATAACTAAACTTTTAGGGAGTAGGTGGGAGGGAGTAGGTGGGAGGGAGTAGAGTTTTGAGGAATCAGATATTTTGGCTTAATGCCTAGAATCTTTAAAAATATTGATGAACCTTATTTATTACTTAATAACTAAACTTTTAGGGAGTAGGTGG
>NZ_JAAHGT010001511.1 GCF_010672385.1 Okeania sp. SIO2F4 | reverse complement strand
GTAGAAAATCATCTTACCAAAACCAGGAGGTCTAAAGCCTCCCCTTTTAAGGGGATGAAAAAAATATTCGCGCCTTGTATTTCAAGCCTCCGACTAAACTCGGAGGTACTGATAACTGATAACTGAAATGACCAATTACCAACGCCGAAGTGTGGCTATTTTAAAAGTCAAATTTTAATTATGAACTATGATTAAATTCTTGTTGAGCTAATTTTGTGATTTGAGCGATCGCCGACCTCTCAAGTAAAAGTTCACTTTCCAGATTTAACCATAATAAATATTCTATATTACCAGCCGGACCTTGTATAGGAGACCAAGTTAAACCAGCATATTTCCATCCTAAATTATTGGCACTACAATATACCTGAAAAATTGCCTCAGCTTGATCGGTAGAGGAACGAACTACACCTTTTTTTCCCACTCGTTCTTTTCCTACTTCAAACTGAGGTTTTACCAACAAAATTGTCTCGCGAGGAGGAATAAGTAATTGCCATAGAGCAGGTAATATTTTAGTAATAGAAATAAAAGAAACATCAACTACAGCTAAACTCGGATATATTTTTTTTGCATTTTCTTGTAGCTCGGAATTTAAGATTAGTGAGTCACCATATAATTCTGTAGGAGTTAAATAACGTAGATTAGTTCTCTCTTTCAAAATTACTCTAGGGTCGTTACGCAACTTCCAGTCAACTTGTCCGTAACCTACATCAATACCATAAATTAATTTAGCACCTGCTTGTAATAAACAATCTGTAAATCCTCCCGTAGATATGCCACCATCAAGACATATTCTGTCAGAAATCGAAATAGAAAAATGTTCTAATGCCTTAGCAATTTTATAGCCTCCCCGAGAAACATATAAAGATTTTTGTTTAACTTTAATATCTGCCTCCGAGTCAACTTCAGTTCCAGGCTTATCAATTATTTGTTGATTTACCATTACTTCCCCCGCTCTAATTAAAACTTGAGCTTTTTGCCGAGAAGTAGACAAATTTCGTTCTACCA
>NZ_JAAHGT010001510.1 GCF_010672385.1 Okeania sp. SIO2F4 | reverse complement strand
TTAGACAATCAAGTCTTCTCTTACTTCTTCCCATGAACCACCCAGTAAGGCTGTTTCCCAATCACCTTCAAGTATCGCGTTAGCAGATTTTTTGAGTCGCTCGACTCCTTGAGGACTCATTCCAACGCTGGCAGCAGCAGCTTCGACAGCCATATTCACGGCAAAATCGGCTAACTGGTCTTTGAAGGCATCCCAATCTTCGTTATATGCAGCCTGGATTAACCTGACTATTGGAATGACATATCCTCTGATAATAGCAGCCACCATCTTAGCCGGAGGGTATATGTTTCCTACTAAATCTAATATTACAGCACTAATCTCAAGAAATATTACATACTTATTAATTAAATCGTTAACAAAATACTTCTTCCTTGCCTTCCGTTCTTTCTTACGTTCTTTGAGAATCTGGTTAAGCAAATTCCTGGAATTATTAGCTAATTCTTCTGAAAGCTCAACAGCTTGCTCCGCATGAGCAACTTTGTACATTGTTTCAGCATAGACAGGATTCAGTGCCTCTGCTTCTGCTTGAATTTGGGCAAAGAACGCAGAATCTTCTGATAACTGCCTGACAGCTGCTTGCCAGTCCTGGTCTGCTTGTTGGAATAAAGCTTGGTCGCGTTGCTCCTCTTGGGCAAGTTCCTGGAGTGCTACCTCGTACTGAATTATCTGCTCAACCAGACCTTCAGAGACCTTCAATAAATTCTCCTGAATATTCTCAGCCTCTTCCCCTTGCAAAGCTTGATGAATATCATTTTTAGCATCAGCCAACGAAGCCTTCACTTCATCAGGCAAATCCGGCTGCCGCTCTTCCAAATCCTCCAAACCTGTCAACAACGTCGCCATATCCGACGACAACTTACCCAAATCGCTACCACCAGCCACAGCATCCAAACCAACATCAGCCCGCACCTGATTCACTGCTTGTCGCAACTCCTCCTCTGCCTGCAACTGCTCCAACTGCTCCAACTTCGCCCGCGCCTACAAACGTTGACGCTCTAACTCTATCTGA
>NZ_JAAHGT010000151.1 GCF_010672385.1 Okeania sp. SIO2F4 | reverse complement strand
TCCCCAAGGCAAGGGGTGCAATAATTTACCTATAAATCTCTTACAATAAAGTATTCAGCTTAAGGATAGCTTGGGAGTAACCCAAACCTTTTTTCAACTCCTTAAAATTATTAGGAATTTAAGTTTGGGGTAAATAAAAACTAACCCAAACCACCCAAGCTTTAAATAATTGACTAATTCGATAAAATCTATGGCAAGAACAGGCAACTGGGGAGATGTTCCCCTCAAACGAGCAAAAAAATTAATCGAATTTCTAATAAGTTACAGTCAGATCAATGATGAGCGTGACAAATTATCAACTGAGTGGATAGATAGAAATAGCGATCGCCCTAAACTAAAAATAACAACAAAATTAAAAGAGCTTGCTTGTCTATTAAATCCAGAAATATCATCTAGATATAGTTCAGAAGCTAATAAACAAAAGAATGAGATTCAGAATACTATAGACCGCCTAAAAGAATTAGAAATTGTGACAGAAAGTAGTCCAGATAGTGAAAAAAGTAAAGGTATTAGAAGTTTGACATTCGCTCTTTGGCATTGTCATAAAAAGCAAGAAAATCTAACACAATTAGAGCTAGTCTGGAAAAATCGGAAACAGCAAAAGCAAAGCCAAACTGAAAAACATAATTATAGTAATCAAAAACAACAAATTAATAGAGAATTAGATCCTAATCTGGAAAAAAATATTAGAACTTATCTTTCCAAATCATTTAGTAAAGATAAATTTGCAGAATTAGATCAAGCAGGTGAACCAGAAACAGGTGAAAAGGGTACTAATCTCGGACGAGTATTTATCGATATTTCTCTTAAACCGTGGGATAAAGTAGCTACTGAAGCTAGGAGAAGAGTCACAGTTGAAGATGATTTATTTAGAAACAAAAATCATGTTCCAGCTATGGAATATTTCACAAAGGAAGAAAAAAAGTACAACAAAGTCGTAATTATTGGCGGTCCGGGTCAAGGTAAATCTACTTTAGGGCAACAACTAGCTCAAGTACATAGAGCTAAATATCTAAATAGAGAATATGAATTTACTGAAAAGATAGAAGTTAAACGCATTCCCTTTCGAGTAGTCTTAAAATATTTTGCTCAATGATTGTCGAATAGAGATAGAAATGAATCTTCTAGTTTGGAAAATTACCTAGCTACAGAAATGGGTAAAATTACAAATAGACTAGAAGAAATATCCGCTGCTAAGGTACAAGATATTTTTGAAAAGAAAGAATGCCTCTTGATTTTAGATGGATTAGATGAAATTTCAGATGCTCGTTTACAACAGCAAATGGTAGAAAAAATTTATACTTTTTTAGACTGGGCAGAAGATATAAAAGTTGATATAAAAGTTTATTTAAAAGTAGTAATAACTTCTCGTCCTAATATGTATAAACAACAGTTCAATCCTGAAAGATTTCCTCATTTAGAAATATTGCCACTGGAAAAGGAACAGAGAACAGAATATGCTCAAAAATGGGTGAAAACTAGAGATATTCATGATGGAGAACAAACAAGAATACTTGATATTCTCAAGGAATGTGAGGACGATGAGAGAATTTCTAGATTGTTAACAACTCCCTTGCAAGTAACTATTATTTTACTGATTATTAAAAATGGCGGCAGACCTCCAGGGGAAAGAGAAACTTTATTTGATGAGTATTGGAGAACTATACTAAAGCGAGAAAAAAGTAAAGACAAAGACTTAATTAAGAGTGATGACCAAATTCTTCTTAATGTTCATTCTTACTTGGGTTATTTGTTACATTATCGTGCTTCTTCTAATACTGTTGATAATTCTGATATTAATGTTCATTCTCTTTTACCGGAAAATGAATTTAGGGCAGCAATTGAAAAGGTTTTGCGAAAAAATGACCGATTTTCATCGGATAAAGATATTAATAATAAAGTTGATAAATTTGTCACTGATGCTAAAGATAGATTAGTTTTGATTGTGGAACCACAACCAGGATTATTTGGTTTTTAACTTAGGTCTTTTCAAGAGTTTTTTGCTGCTGTCTATTTATTCAAAAATGGGGATAGATTTGAAAATTTGAAGGAAAAACTTTCCGCAAAAGATTCAGAACATTGGCGATATGTCTGTTTATTTTTAGCAGGTAGAATTGTTAGAGAATTAGGAGAAGACTCTGAGAAAATATTGACACAAGTTTGTCGTCCGTTAGACAGACCTGTAGAAGATAAAAATCACAATCAAAATCATTTTTTAAGACCTGGTGCTTGGTTTGCTTTAGAGGTAGTAGCAGATGGTTCTCTAAGTAAATCTCAATATCGTAATTTCCAATATGATTTAATTGATTACGGTTTAGAAGTTTTAGATACAGGACTTACAGATGAGCAAATGTCTCAGCTAATTTCTTATACAGAGCAGCTATCTCAAGCAGATAAAAATGATCTTTTACGGAAAGTTTTAGAAGCTAAATTTAACGGTATAAATTTTCCAGAGAATTGCTCGGAAAATGCCTTGCGTATTTATGGCGAATATTTTCCACAAGAAAATTTTCTTAAAGAAAAAATAGATGCGCTTTTTGAGAGTAAAAAAAAGAGCCTAATTTTATCTGCTTTTAATATTGCTTTATCGTATATATCTGACTCTCCATGGATAGCAAAACGTTTAGAAAATTATTGGTCGTACTGGATAGATAGTAAAGATATAGTAATTCGATTTTTGTCTACAGATAACTACAATGAACTCTTAAGATACTTGCCACTTTCTCAAAGTAAATCTGAAAAACTTGCAGAGGTAATTATTGAAATTTGGGAATATTATTTTCATCACTTAGAAGAACGAACTTGGGACTTAGAGGAAGTAAACTGGGAATATTATTCACTTGCCTTTAAAGAAGGAAACTGGGAATATTATTCACTTGCCTTTGAAGAACCAAACTGGGAACTTAGAGAACCTCAAGTATTAGCAGATCAATTGATTTTCTTGTCAAAAGTTTTGCCAAAAATAAATGACTATAGACCAAGGGAACCTTTTTACAAAATTAAAATTGATGTTGAATCCTATAAAGATATATTAATCAAATCAAGGAAAACTTCATATATTTCAGAGATTTCTAGTGAAACAATAGATAGCGTTACTGGACTATTAAAAAATGATGATTTGATTTTACCAGTAAAACTAACCCTTTGGATGTTTTTTTGGTTATTTAATCAGCCAGAGAAACAAAGTATAGAGTTATTTAGAAATTTTCTTCAAGATAATTCACCTTTACCAGACTATTTTGATAGATTATGGTCTATTTTAGGTCTAGAATATTCTTGGCCTCTCTTAATTTTAGCTATCAAGAGAAATACTAATCAACAAGATATATTCACTGATTTTTTAGATTATTTGGATGGTTATACTCAAATATCTATTGCTGAAGAAATAGATAAAGGAGTTAAAGAATTTTTAGACAAAGCTGATGATGAAGAAAAACAACGATTTGTTATTGCCTTACTAACATCAGTAGGATTAGATGAGTTTTTTCCTCAACTAATTTCTACTGCTAGAAAAATAGGAGTTCAATTATATGAATTAGTAAGAGCATATACAACCTGCTTATTATCTGTTGACTTTCAACTTGAATATTCTTCAGATCAGCTACGAAAAATTTTGGCTATTGTTGAACAAGCAATACAAAATAGAGAAAAGCCATATATTGATTTAGGAGTAATATTTATAGTTACTTGGTCATATTCTTTAGAAGCTATAAACTATGCACGTCAAATTCTTGAATTATTTCTTGATAAGTATTCTGAATCTTACTCTTTTCCTCCTGCTAGTTTAGGTATAAATTTATTTCTAAAGCTACTTGAACATGATGCTGATATATTAGATTCAGCACCTAATTTATTTACTAAATTGTCACTATATGAGCTAATCAAAGTAGACATATATGAAATATATAAACTTTTTATTAAACCTGATAAAGAATATATTTATCGATTTACATCACTTCTGAATTATAGTAATAAATCAGTTCGTGTTGGTAGTGCATTGATTTTAAAAGTAATAAGAGATTCATCTCATCGGAGAATAATAAAAAGAGAATTGTTCTCAGATGTTCGTATAGATTTCAATTTAGGAATAGAATTTCTTCACAAAGAAGATGCGAAAGATCGTCTAATCGGTATAACACTTCTATCTTTTCCAAATTATCCTCTCGAAGAGAAGCAATATCAAAGTTTAATTTTGAATAATTTACAAAATCCAAAAACAGAAGCAGAAGAAGAAGCTTGGAATAAGTTTCTCAAGGAAATTCCAATGGATTCAGAAAAACATTTGATGTGGCGTACATTTATAGAAGAAATTTTGAGGAAACCTGCTGTTTATAGTAGCTCAGTATTAAGAATAGCAATGGAACGATACCTTGAAATTGTTGGTAAGAGTTAAGTTTATGATGAATTTTAGAAAATCATACTTTCATCCAATAAAAAATTTGTAGTCTTGCATAAAAGTACCGATAAAATATTTTAACTATCAGTAATAAAGGAGAAACAAAAATGATACAAAAGCAAACTTTTGAGGAAAGTAGTAGTCATGTATTTGCCGTTCTCGGTTTCGACGATGCAGACGAAATTTTTACACGAGGAAAAATGGCTATTCAGGTAATACATTTGTTTAAAAAACGCCATCTTAAACAGCATAAAATCAGTGAAATTATAGGTATTTCTTAATCAGAAGTATCTCATTTGATGAATGGATAATTTCAAAAGTTTAGTGAAGGGAAACTACTTAACTTTCTCAAACGATTTGATCTGGAAATTACTTTACCAAAATAATTAATAATTAAACAATTAAATAATTAGATAATTCACCTTTTAAGCCTCCCCTTTCAAGGGGAAAAAGCGGTCGGAAAGCGAAGCAGTCCGTTAGGATGGGATGGCGAGGAAACCTCGCCATATCCAATCGACCAAGAGAAATAAATCTTTTCCTGATTCGTCTTACCTCTCCCTTTTAGGGAGAGGTAATTATCAATTATCAATTATCAATTATCCATTAATGAAATCTCCATTCTCGTAATGGGGAAAATCAAAATATTGAGACAGCGATCGCTCTTTGATACTTGACAATTTGCCTAAGTTCTAACACCAGAACACTTAACGCCCAAAATTTAGAAGTAGTTTGACAGTTCATTAGAAGTTTAAAGGTCTAGTTTTGCCTTACTTTAAACTCGGCGATCGCTTCCTCACCAAGTTGAGCGAGAGAAGGAAAAAATCTATCCCCCGGCTCCGGAAGCTTCAGCAAATGAAACGACTATTTCTCTATACGCAATAAATAGAAGGAAAAATTTCATCACCCACCTCCTGGAGCTTCAGCAAATGAAATGACTATTTCTCTATACGCAATAAGTAGAAGGAAAAATTTCATCACCCATCTCTGGGAGCTTCAGCAAATGAAACGACTATTTCTCTATCCGCAATAGAAGGAAAAAATCATCATATCAAATCCGCTGGCTACGGTTCCCGAGAAATCGGAGAAACAAGAAACCGGGTTTGTGGGAGGTCAATGTTATTATTGTAGGAAATTTGATACTTTCCCCGGTTTCTCTACTTTTTTATACCGATACTACCGGATTTGATATCACCCATCTCCGGGAGCTTCAGCAAATGAAATGACTATTTCTCTATCCGCAATAAATAGAAGGAAAAATTTCATCACCCACCTCCTGGAGCTTCAGCAAATGAAACGACTATTTCTCTATCCGCAATAGAAGGAAAAAATCATCACCTATCTCTGGGAGCTTCAGTAAATGAAACGACTATTTCTCTATCCGCAATAGAAGGAAAAATTTCATCACCCATCTCCGGGAGCTTTAGTAAATGAAACGACTATTTCTCTATCCGCAATAGAAGGAAAAATTTCATCACCCATCTCCGGGAGCTTCAGTAAATGAAACGACTATTGCTCTATACGCAATAGAAAAAATCATCATTTATCCTGTACATCATTTGCCCGAAATATGCTGTATGACCAGTAACCTATAACTTCTAACTTCTAACTTCTGACTTTCTACTCCAATTCCCGCCGCCCCTCCAACGCTCGCGCCAAAGTTACCTGATCGGCATATTCTAAATCTCCTCCCATAGGCAAACCAAAAGCAATACGGGTAACTTTTGTAAAAGGTCTCAACAACTGACCGACATATAAAGTAGTAGTCTCTCCTTCCACACTCGGACTAATAGCAATAATTACTTCCTGAATATTTCCCTGACTGACTCGCCGTACCAAAGGTTGAATAGTCAACTGTTCCGGCCCGATGCCATCCATCGGCGAAATGACTCCCCCCAGAACATGATATTCACCCTTGTATTCTCGTGTTTTTTCCAAAGCAATTAGATCGCGGGAGTCAGAGACCACACAAATAATTTCTTTGTCTCGCTGAGGGTTTCGACAAATTTCACAAATAGGTTCAGCCGATAAATGGAAACATTTCTCACATAAACCCACTTTTTTCCTCGCATCAACTAAAGCTTGAGCTAAAGCTTGAACTTCCGCTTCCGGGCGCTTAATAATATGTAGTGCCAGACGTTGTGCTGTTTTAGGACCAACTCCAGGTAAACGTTGTAATTGTTCAATTAATCGGGCTAAAGGTCGAGTATAAATTTTGAACTACCTCCAATTCAGTTATCAGTTATCAGTTATCAGTTATTAGTTATCAGTACCTCCAGTGATATAGAATTTGGGGTGCTGGTGCATTATAATTATTTTTTGATAGATAGACGGCAGTAGGAGCATCTTGCTCCCGTGCCAAGCATTCCCTATGCTAAGAAATAACTTGACTTTGAGCAATAAATAATTCCTTAATACCTGCTTCTGCTAAATCTAAAATTTGATTCAGTTGAGTACGACTAAAACTACCTGCTTCTGCTGTTCCCTGAACTTCAATCAAAGCTGGTTTATTGTTCATTACTACATTAAAATCAATTTCTGCCGCCACATCTTCAGTATAATTCAAATCTAAATAAGGTTCCCCCTCCAATAACCCTACTGACACAGCAGCAACCTGATGCAAAATAGGCGATCGCTCCAATTCTCCCTGCTCTAACAACTTATCAATAGCATTCGCCACTGCCACAAACCCCCCAGTAATAGAAGTAGTGCGAGTACCTGCATCTGCTTGCAAAACATCAGTATCTACTATTATGGTGCGTTCCCCTAATAAATTCATATCTAGAGAAGCTCTCAAACTACGTCCGATCAACCTTTGAATTTCTTGAGTTCTCCCAGATAGTTTCATAAATTCTCGTTGTTGACGTTGGGGAGTTGCACCAGGTAACATTCTATATTCTGCGGTTAACCAACCCTGACCTGTATCTGCCAAAAATTTTGGTACTCCTGGTTGAATAGTGACAGTACAAAGTACCTTTGTCTCACCACACTTAGTTAAAACAGAACTTGTGGCAAATTTAGTGTAATCTAATTCAAAACTGATAGGTCGTAATTGGTTTGCTTGTCTACCATCAGGACGTTGCCAAGACATAATATTTTTAATGGATAATGGATAATGGATAATGGATAATTGATAATTAATAATTACCTGTGATTAAAACCGAAATAATTGAAGCAAGTGGAGAAATTTTATTTCTTTTTTCTCTGTAAAAGGAAAGACTTTAAACCTCTGAAGATTAATTATCAATTGGTAAAATTTAGATAATCTAAAAATTGAATATTGACAGATAATTTTTAATTATTGAGAATTAAGTTTCTGTAATATTTCTTGTTGAACTTGGGTTACTGTTTTTCCCCCATCAATAGTAAGTAATTTTTGGCGATATTGATAATATTCCAAAATTGGAATAGTACGCTCATAAAATAAATCTACCCGACGCTGCACAATTTCTGGATTATCATCAGTACGTCCTCGCTTTAAACATCTGTTCATAGATTCTTCCTCAGACACCTTTAAATAAATTGCCCAGTCTAATTTTTGCCCCAAATCATCTAGTAAAAAATGTAGTTCCTCTGCTTGAAAAGCTGTTCTAGGATAACCATCCATTAACCAACCCTGAGTAACATCAGATTCTAAAAGTCGTTGACGCACAAACTCAATCATTGTCCGGTCTGGTACTAAGTCTCCCTTTTCCACATAAGCTTGTGCCACTTGGCCTAATGTTGTTTGAGTAGCGATCGCCTCTCTGAGTATATTGCCAATAGAAATCAAAGGAATCTGTAGATACTGACATAGTAATTCTGCTTGAGTTCCTTTACCCGCACCTGGACCACCTAAAATTATTAGTCTCACAACTCCTCAACTTGATTAGTCACAATGTATACTTAACTATTTTATAGAACCCATGTTGCTCAAAATCCCCGTTACAAAAACAACTTCTGACTTCTGACTTCTGACTTCTGACTTCATTTTCCCTACTCCCTCAAACTTGGACATACATATAGTGTTAAATTTGTCGTATAATTGGAAAAAGCACTATATATTGTATTGTAAAATGAACATTGTCCTAGGGCAAGCTTTCAGTCCAGCTTAGTAGTTGGAAAAATTAGTATAGTACCAAAAATAGATTTCTCAATTTTAATTTTCATAATGGTTGCACAATTACAAACCCCTTCTCTAAATGTTCCCAGCGATCTACCATACTCAGTTCCTGGTCTGGTACAGGTATTCACAAGTGGTCAACGCAATTTCTTTACTGATGTTATGGCTCAAGCTTTGAGGATAGCTGGCCAGGGTACATCTGTATTAATTGTACAGTTTCTTAAAGGGGGGATTAACCAGGGACACGATCGACCAATGCAATTAGGGGAAAATCTCAATTGGGTTCGTTGTGGTCTTCCTGGTTGTATTAATAGCTCGGATATAGATGAAAGCCAGAAAAATTCACTACTTGATTTGTGGCACTATACTCAAGCAGTAGTAGCTGAAGGAAGATATGAGTTAGTAGTTCTTGATGAACTGAGTTTAGCAGTTAATTTTGGTTTAATTCCTGAGACTGAGGTATTAGATTTTCTAGAAAAGCGCCCTCCTAATTTAGATGTAATTTTGACAGGACCAAATATACCGGAAGAAATTCTGAATATAGCAGACCAAATTACAGAAATTCGTCGCAGTCATAGACCATAATTTCAGTTATCAGTTATCAGTTATCAGTTATCAGTTCCTCTGGCTGAACCCAGAGGCTTGAAATACTGAAGATTCTTTCTTTCATCCCCTTAAAAGGGGAGGCTTGAGACCTTATTTTTTGCTCAGAAGTCAGAAGTTGTTTTTCTAATGGGGATTAGAGTAACGCTCCAAATACATTTCGCCTTAAAAGGCGGGGTTGAGCAACCCAATTATTTTGATAACTCAAAAGAAACTAGGAATTATTAATAAATTTTCCCTAATTTAATTCCGTAGGGGTTTGGTTTCCAAACCCTGTCTAGACTTCGGTCAAAGAATGTTCAGGTTATTTTTAGAGAGTTACTAAAATTCAAATCACAAGAATTAAAGAGTGGCGATCGCTACTAAATATGCCACAAGAAACTTTTTAGGTAACAATAGAAAATTTCAAGTCGAAAAATTTAATTTCTAGGAAGAGTAGAATAAATATAAAAAATATAATAAATCATTTCAAGTTTGGGTTATTTAAACAGCAAAAAATCTTACCAAAGTTATTGTCAAATGAAAACTTTATTGAAGTGGACGGTTACAGAATATCATCATCTCATTAATACCGGAATATTAATTGACGGACATACAGAACTTTTGCATGGAGAAATAGTAGAAATTTCACCGGAAAGTGCGATACATACTCAAATTAAGGAGTAGGGGAGTGGGGGAGTAATTTTTTTCCCCAAAAAAAATCCTAAAATCTTTATATGTAAATACTTTGATATTTAATCAGCAAGCCCTAATTATAAATCTTATCAAAGCGAACCGTTTTTCCGATTGTGCTGTTGAGTGGTAGAAAAATTTGAGTAGAAATAATAGAATTATGAGATAAGTTGATTATTGATGTAAATGTCATGAAAAATGACTCAGATTATTTGAGAAAAACTCAAGCCTTATCTAATAGATAAATTAAAAAGTTGAGCGGCAAAAAATAATCGTAGTTTGGAAGAAGAAATCACAGAAATCTTGGAACAAGCTTTAAAAACTGAAGTGGAAATTAAGCCGAAATATGAAGGATGGCAACCGGGATTTTTTGAAGAGGTTATAGGAGCTTGGACTGGTGAACCTTTAGTGCGAGAACCTCAACCAGAATATCAGGAACGAGAACCTTTTGTGAAACAAAAACGACAATGGTCTCCTGATTTTTTTGAAAAAATTTGTGGCAGTTGGGAAGGTGAAACCTTAGTGCGAGAAACTCAACCAAAAATTTGATGCTAATACTAGCGATAGCCTGATTTATTCAAAAGGCAATTGATACCATAAATCATTTTTATTTTCACTTTGAGGTGTATCTTGAAAGATTACTGGAAAAATTCCTTCTACAATAAGAGGTATTGCCAAGAAGAAAAATAATAATAAAAGTAAAAGCATTTGTGCTGGTGGTATTTGCTTAATTATATTGTTGGCTGAAGTGTCTATAAGTTCGGATTTTAAAGTATTTATATCAGCTTGATTATAATTCCCAGGAATCGTAACAGCTATTCGTGGCTTCCCCAAAAATTTAGTACCCCTAAAACTGACATTTTCAACTGTTATATCCAAATTGTGTTCGGCAATTTTCTTATTTAATTCTCCTGATTGAAAAAGTTCTTCTATTTTTTCTAGTCCTGATTGAGAAGCACTTTTTATAATTAATTTAATACTGCCTACTATAATATCTATTACAATAGCATCACCAGTATAATAATTACGCACAAATTCAATAAAACCTTTTAATCTTTTTATAAGCTCTTCATCAACAGTTGTATTCTCTTGAAAAGTAGTTCGTCGTTGATTTTTTTCTTCCTCTTCTTTTCCTAGAATACCAATCATTCTATATTTAATTCTATCGTCAGATTTTTCAAGTTCTCTCTCATCCTTTTGTTCTTCTTCTTCTGCTTTTTCTGCCTCTTCTCCTTCTTGTATTCCTAATGCATAGTTTTCTAATTTAAGTGTGTTACATATGATACTAAATCTACTTAGCAGAATAGGCTTTTGATTAAAAAATTTACTTATTGTACTGAGACCTACTGCAATTTCTGTATTAGCTGCGATGTTGTCTTGAAGTTTTTTTTGCGAAGGTATTCCAAGTCTTACCATAGCTTTTCTGGCTCTTTCGAGCAATTCATCTTTTGCTGTAGCAGTTGCCCGTTTTTTACTCGAATATTTTTGATCTTGGCTTGTGTTGCTCATAGCTAAACCAATTACGTTTTGAGAGTAACCTTAATCTAAGCTAATTATGGTGTTTCTTCCATATTTTCTATTATTAGAAAAAAACAGTTGTCACCAGTTAATTTTTGCAAAACTTCAACAATAGATTTTAACTCTTCTATCAATTTTCTATCAATCGCACCACTAATTGCAAATTTGGCTGTTTCTTCTGCTGTAGCATAAACCCGCTTTCTACCTTCTTCTTGTATTGCTAATTCTTGTATTGCTGATTCGTAGTTTACTAATTTAAGTGTCTTACATATAATGTTAAATTTATCTAGTTTAATAGGCTTTTGATTAAAAAATTTATCTATTGTACTGAGACCTATTGCAGTTTCTCTATTAGCTGTGATTCTGTCTTGAAGTTTTTTTCGCGAAGATATTCCAAATATTAGCATAGCTCTTTTGGCTCTTTCAATTAACTCATCATTTGCTGTAGAAGTTGCGCGTTTTTTACTCGAATATTTTTGATCTTTGCTTACATTCATTAGCCATAAAAGGTCTCTATAAAAATCAATCTTAAGGGATGCTCAAAAGTTATTTTTTGGTAGTTTATAACGAATCGCAGCAGCTCACTATTAAGTTTAACTATGGTTTTTCATATTTTGTGGCCACTACTCTAGGAAAGCTAAGTTGAGCGTAAAACAATCATAAGGCAACCATAAGACAATCGCAAAACACAAAGCTATCACAACAAAACCTTTACATAATAAGTATTCCAGGATTTTTAGTAAAAAATTAGTTGATTGTACTGCAAGATAATTGAGTTATTTATACAAGTTTTACTTCTGAAAATATTTCTAATTTTATTGTAGCTTTTTCGGCTTTTTTTAGAGATTTTAATATAGTTAAAGTTAATTACTTAATCGCTTGTAAATTGAACATAAAACAATTACCAGGAAATAACTAAACAATTACTAGGAAATAACTAAACAATTCAACTACCTACAATTACCAGCGACAATAAAAATAGAAAAATTCATTGAATGTAAAATGATGAACAACAAAAGAGTAGTGATTACGCAGACTTCTAATCCAACAGAAAACATTCAGGTAAAACCTGATTTGCCTAACGGTAATAGTCCAGTGGATATTCTCTTGGCAATAGCTGTTTTAATTACAGCGATCGCTAAATTAGTTGAGGTATCTGTTCCAGTAGTGAAAAAGAAGAATAAATAAGTTGTTGAATTAACAGCCTAATCAAAAATCCCGCACTCTCTTTTTAAGGGAGTAGCGGGATAAAAACCACAAAATTCTAGTATTATTAATCAATGATTGTCTGATTTTTAGTAGGGGCGATTCGCGAATCGCTCGTACAGTAGTCAGTAGTTATAGCAGTCGAAGCAAAGATTAGGACATTTCTAAATCCTGAAATCCTTTGACAGTTTACTATTCCCTATTCCCTATTCCCTATTCCCTATTCCCTAGCGCTATAAAACAGTTTTTTGCTGACTATTAATCTGATTCCGATACAAATTTTATACCTTATTTAACAAATACCAAATTCTGAATTCTTGATTCTCAATTCTCAATACCTTCCAAGGCAAAATGTTTTCTGAGATTGGTAAATAATTGTCTAATTTTTAGTAGAGGCGATTCGCGAATCGCCCGTACAGTAGTCAATAGTTAAAACAGTTTTTTGCTGACTATTAATCTGATTTCGATACAAATTTTATACCTTATTTAACAAATACCAAATTCTGAATTCTCGATTCTCAATTCTCAAGAATATTTAGGAACAGAAGTAGGAAAAAGTAGAGATGTTGCTGCTTTTTTAGCAATTGTTTCTGAGATAGAAATTTGCTTGAGAGTAACCAAACCATCTTTGATAAACATATCTCTTAAAGCTGCCTTTTCCCCACTATTAAAAGTAGTCTCATAAAAAACTTCTTTAATACCAGCAGAAATAATTAATTTCAAACAATAAAGACAAGGTTCTAAGGTGACATAAATAACAGCTCCATTCGTAGAAATACCATGTTTTGCAGCTTGAGCAATAGCATTAGCTTCCGCATGAACAGCACGGGATGGTAAAGCTTTACTAGCATCACAACTACTTAATTCAGGATAACAAAAACCTTGAGTTGTACAATGTGAAGAACCAGAAGGAGAACCATTATAACCAGTTGCTAAAACTTGTCTATCTTTAACTATTACCGCTCCCACTGGAAAAGCTAAACAAGTTGAGCGAGTAGCTGCCAGTTTAGCTATCATTAAAAAGTATTCATCCCAGGTCGGTCTTTGATATAATTCTTCTGTCATATTCCTGTTGAACCAAATCCGCTAATATCTCTTTCAGTTGTACTTAATCGCTCGACTTCTTCTACCTTAACAGATAAAACTGATGCTATAACCATTTGAGCTATTTTCATTCCTTTAGTTACTTTAAAGGAATTTTTACCATGATTTATCAGAATTACTCCTATTTCTCCTCGGTAAGTTTCATCGATAGTTCCGGGAGTATTTAAAACAGTAATTTGATGTTTTAAAGCTAATCCACTTCGGGGGCGAATTTGTGCTTCTGTTCCTGATGGTAATTCTATAGAAATACCTGTATGAATTAATGTGCTTTCTCCAGGATTAATAGTTAATTCATCAAGAGAAAATAAATCTAATCCGGCGTCTTGGTTATGAGCATAAGAGGGCATAATTGCCAGTTCATCTAACTTTTTAACTTTCAGTTTCATAATAGGGAATAGGGAATAGGGAATAGGGAATAGATAACTTTGTTTCTTACCCTAAATCTTGGGGGATGAAAATCTCTCAATATTCCACCTATAGAGTTAAATTTTTTCTGATTTCCTTATTCTAGGGAATATAGAATTGCCCTAACTTGATGTTTTAAAGCTAATCCACTTCGG
>NZ_JAAHGT010001509.1 GCF_010672385.1 Okeania sp. SIO2F4 | reverse complement strand
CTCAGAAAGATGCAATTACTGGAGCTGTACGGGAAGCAGTTTTAATTAATCCTTTTGATGCTAAAAAATTAGGGTTAAAAGATGGGGATGATGTGGCATTAAAGAATGATTTGGGTGAATTAAAAGGACGGGTTTATTTAGCTCCGATGAAACCAGGGAATTTGCAAGTACATTGGCCGGAGGGAAATGTGTTATTAGATAAGGGTAAACGTTCTCTTGAAGGCGTACCTGATTATAATGCTTTGGTCTGTTTAGAAAAGTTGGATGAAAGTTAGGTTTTTATAGTATTGAAAAGGAAAGTTAGATATTTTGTTTTCTGTAGGGGGAAATTTTTTAGAAGTTTTGCCAGATCCAGATTATGTAGAAGCTGCGATGAAACGGGTATCTTTACGAGTACATCAGGATATTGTTTGCTCTAATCAAATGTTAGTTGAACCGGGAGAAACTGTAATATTATTACCTGCTACGACTCGTTATGAAATTCCGGGAGGCGTGACAGAAACTACTACAGAAAGAAGGGTGATTTTTAGTCCGGAAATTCCTGGTCAGAGAATTGGGGAAGCTCGTCCGGAGTGGGAAGTATTTATGGATTTGGCAAAGTTAGTCCGTCCGGAATTAGCAGATAAATTAGAGTTTAAAAATACTGAAGAAATTCGTCAGGAAATTGCTTTGGTAATTTCTCAATATTCAGGTATTCAACATTTGAAAGAACCAGGAGATAATTTTCAATATGGAGGTTCCCATTTATGTTTTGGCTGGAATTTTCCCACACCGGATGGTAAGGCAAAATTTTCTATACTTTCTCCACCAAAAGAGGAGTTAGCAGAGGGATATTTTTTAGTAGCAACTCGCCGAGGTAAACAATTTAATAGTATGGTGCAGTCTCAGAAAGATGCAATTACTGGAGCTGTACGGGAAGCAGTTTTAATTAATCCTTTTGATGCTAAAAAATTAGGGTTAAAAGATGGGGATGATGTGGCATTAAAGAATGATTTGGGTGAATTAAAAGG
>NZ_JAAHGT010001508.1 GCF_010672385.1 Okeania sp. SIO2F4 | reverse complement strand
GTAGTTATTGCCACCGATACTAATGGCAAGATTTTCTACACCATTAAGCAGGATGGCTTTGAAGACTCTTACCTCAATACTCCCGAATACCAACGCACGGGATGGGAAGATTGGCAAGAACTGGTATTTCCTGATGAAGCAGAGGATGACCAGTCGGTAATAGAGAAAGAAACCGCAGAATTAACTCATCAAGATGACCCCAATAAATTTATTCTGCGTTCTCGCTACAGAACTCAGAATGAATCTGCGGCTGCACCAGTACAATTAGTTTCTGGGATGGAACACATTTATGTTTTTCGTCAGTCGAAAGCTAATGCCACCGAAACTACTCCCAATACTTTATTAGTAGACCGTTTTGTCCTCGATGGCATGACTAATCAGCTAGTGCGGAAGTTAGATGTACGGTTTAAACGCTCTCGGAAAAAGTATCAACCCATTGAGAGCATGAGGAAAAAAGCAAATGGTGGGTTAGCAAATATTGATTCTTTAGACTTTCGAGATGCTGATGGCGAGCCATTTTATGAACCAACTACGGAATTAAGCCTAATTACAAATCTTGACAAAGGCTGGTTTTCCGTAGTCTTGTTACCAACTAACGAACATGAAAAATACCGTTGGCATATTTTTGCTTACAATTCTCAAACTCAGAAGATAGAGTTGACAACAATTGGCGCTTCTGAAGAGGGATTATTTGATCTTAAAGACTATACAATATTAGAACAGAAACGAGAAGCCAAGAATGCATTAGTACCTCGTTCTATTCCTGGAATTATTCATCGGACTTTAGATATTAATAACGTTGAGGTAGCTGACGGTTTTTCGGCCAGCAAATACGATATCCAACGGGAACAGCAAACCAGGGAAGGAATGCAGCTGTTGAAAAATGTGAACCAATTGAAGTTTTGGCCACACATATGCTGGAGCTGATTCAGGCGAACTTCTCACTCATCTTTACACGCATGGTGATGATCCAGACCCTTGATGCGCTTTCAAGCGTCTCGGATGCAGAGCGCG
>NZ_JAAHGT010001507.1 GCF_010672385.1 Okeania sp. SIO2F4 | reverse complement strand
TAGATAATAAAAGAGTTATTATTGATGCGAGTAAAGCTTATCCTTGGATTGGAGAAAAAATTCAAGCTGAAGAATTTACATCAGGAAAAGTAGAAGCATATTTAATTCATTTAGTTCGTGATGGTAGAGCTGTTGTTAACTCTTATCTTAGAAAATATCCTCATTGGGATATGGCTAAGGTGGCAACAGAATGGGTAGAAAAACACAAACTAAGAAATGATTTTTTTGAAAAATTTAATTCTGAGAAAAGAATTGAGATTGCTTATGAACAATTAGCGAGTAATCCTCATCAAACTGTGGAAAAAATTTGTAATTTTGTGAATATAAATTTTATTCCTTCCATGATAGAGTATTGGCAATACGATCATTATGATATTTCTGGTAATGAGGGTGCTTATTCTCTAATTCGTCGCTATCGAGGGCAGGAAATAGAAAATAAAGTACAAAAAATCAATGCTGATTACTACAAGAATGTGGATATAGCCATCAAGTTAGATTTACGTTGGCAAAGAGAATTATCACCAGAAAAACTAGAAATATTTGAGCGTATTGCGGGAGAAACTAATAAACCTTTTGAATGGAATTAAAAGTCAAAATCTTTTTTGTTGTTCAAACAATAATTAAATTATTTTATAACTAAGAACCAATCAAAATGCTAAGATATCACAAACATAAATTTATTTTTGTGGATGCACAAAAAACAGCAGGACAAAGTTTGACAGAGACTTTAAAGAAAAATGTACCTGACTTAGAAAAACTTGTTACTAAGCAGAAACATGGTTCTGCCATAACAGGTAGAGATATATTGGGAGTTGATAAATGGAATGAATACTATAAATTTGCTTTTGTGAGAAATCCTTGGGATAGATTAGTATCTTGGTACAGCATGATTTTAGGAATTTGTTTAGATGAAAAAATGAGCCAAATAAACACTAAATTATAATTTACGGCAGAAAATTATTAGAAACTACAGAAAATACCGATACCTTAATCGTCCAAATCACAATAATTTTT
>NZ_JAAHGT010001506.1 GCF_010672385.1 Okeania sp. SIO2F4 | reverse complement strand
ATTGTGGGGATTAGGGAAGATTTAGAAATAGATAGTTTTCATTTTCCCGAACCATTGAAGTTTCAAGCTAAACTTTTCCAAGTTCTTGATGGTCTCCAGAGCAATTTTGATATTCAAAAGGCAAAATTATCACCATATATTTTGTTTAATGGTACTGTTCCAGTATCTAGAAATAGATTTCATAAAAATGATGAGTTGAATGATTTTTTTGTTTTTTGTGATACGAGAAATGGTCATACAACTATTCATTCTTGGGAGCTTATCAAGACAACTAAAAGGGAAAAGTTTATTTGTGAAACTATTCTCAAAAATAGACGAAAAAAAAAGTACGGTAAAAAAGATGGTAATCCTTTATCTTTTACAAATTTATCTGAGTTAATAGATAATTTGCAAGTTCAAGAGTTGAATAATTTGGTGGAGAAGAAAATTATTCGTTATGTTGCGGAGCAGGGTTATGAATTTATTAATTCTAAAAATTCATCGGGAATTAATGGCATATATAGAATATTTTTACCTCATTCAGAGATTCTGCCTACCTTAACTGCTACAGGTACAAAAGATTGTATAGCTACGGTTTCTATTAATGGAGAAACTCCAGAGGAGTATAAGTCTTTATTTATCAAGGAAATTTATCGGAAGAAAAAATATCGGTATATAACTGCAAAAGACTGTGCTAAGTTACAAGGTTTTCCTAGTTGGTTTAGAGCGCATAGTAGGGAAAATATTGCTAAGAAACAATTTGGGAATGCTGTATCTATTCCAGTTGTTTATCATTTGGCTAATTCTTTACTTAGGTTACTTGGTTTTCTTCATTAGAATAAAACTGATAATGATAAATATAAAAACTTACACCCTTCTATTAGCTATAGCACTACGCATTATGGCTGTTGACATTTTTATAATAGGAATAAAATAATAAAGTCATCAGCGATCGCCAAGACTATGCCAGCACCTTATAGCTATGATTTACGTCGAAAAGCAGTTGAAGCCATAAAAAGAGGACATAAAAAAGTA
>NZ_JAAHGT010001505.1 GCF_010672385.1 Okeania sp. SIO2F4 | reverse complement strand
TCCAGGATTTCTAATTGCTACCTGGTAGCTAACAAACCGAAAAGGTTTTTCTAAATTTATCTTATGATAACAGCTACACTAAAGCTAGATTCACAATAACCTAAATACTCATACTTCAATTCTCTCTCAACTACCAATTCCTGAAAAGCTTTATATTCATGATTTTTCCAGCCAGGATAATTAAAATATTCATCAAACTGAATAACTGTTCCAGGAACTATTAGATCTTTTAGGCAATCAAATACAGTTTTGGTTGAAGAATAAATATCGCAGTCTATGTGTAAAAATGCTACTATCTCCCCATGAGTTGCAGTAAATTCTGGTAAGGTTTGATCGAACCAACCAGCATGAAGCTGAACATTCTTCCTGACATTAGGAAGTTTACCACCTGCCGAAAAACTTTGCTTACCTAAATTGCCAAACCAAGGCTCTGGTAATCCCTCAAACGAATCAAATCCATGTACAGTTTCGTCAATATGATTGGCAATAAAATTGATTGATTTAGCTTGCCAACCACAGCCAAATTCTAAAAATAAACCATAATGGTTCACTTTTGACAAACTCAGTTTTAACAATTGATTGCGATTTGGAAAGTAAGGTACGGTCAGCATATTTTTTTCAACATAATCAGCGGTTTCTAATGCTGCCTTTCGATACAAATTAACCCAGATATTTTGAGCACCCTTTCCTGTTATTTTACCAATTAGTAAACTCTTTATTTTAGATAATAAACTTTGAATACCTCTTAAATTAATTTTTAGATAATTTAGTATTTCCATATTTACTTTCTCTCCTAGTGCAATTTATAAGAGTTCAAGATTTTTATGAATTCAGAGGATTTTATGGGGTAAATTTAGCAATAACAGGAGAACCAAATAAACTGGTTAATCCTGTCAATCTGATTAACTGTTCTAATCCTGAAGAAATACCCGGAGATTTTAAGGCGCGATGAACTACCATTGGCATAAAAAATTGTGCATAGCGTTCTGTTTGTTTTAAACCTAGAGATTTGAAA
>NZ_JAAHGT010001504.1 GCF_010672385.1 Okeania sp. SIO2F4 | reverse complement strand
CACCATCATTCACAAGAATCAGAACGTTTATTAGGCATCAAGTATGAACAACTCGAAAAATTCTTAAAACAAGCAGAAAAACTCCATAATAATAAGCGAGAGATAGCTTGGGCTAAAAAAGTTAGAATAATTGCTTCTGGTGGCGGTAGGCCACCTAAATTATCTATCCCAGAACAAATTATTTTAACCTTAACTTATTTAAGACATTTGACAACATTTCAACTACGCTTGAATTCAATTCGGAGTAAGTGAAACTACTGCCAATGATATCTTTAATTATTGGTGCCCAATAATTGGAGAATTATTACCGCCAAGCCTGCTAGAACAGGTAAAAAAAACTCAAGTGACCAAGAAATTGTCTCCGAAATTTTAACAGAGTACGAGTTAATCATAGATAGTTATGAACAGGGTATAGAAAGACCAAAAAAATCTGAAAAACAAAAAGAATATTATTCTGGAAAGAAAAAAAATCCTACGAGAAAAAGTCAGGTAATTGTGTTACCATTAGGCCAAGATATTGTTGATGTAGAAGCTGGAAAACCAGGAAAAAAGAGTGAAATAAATTTTTTTCGTGAAACACAAAAAAAATTATCTCCGAAACAAAAATTTACTGGGGATCAAGCTGACGTTGGAGAACCAGCAATAAAAACACCTAAGAAAAAGCCCAAAAATCAAGAATTAAGCAGTCAAGAAAAGATTCGATCGGGAAGAGCTTGCTAGTGAAAGGATTTTTGTAGAGCATATAATTAGATTACTAAAAATCTGCGCGGGTAGCCCAAGAAAGATTTAGGCTAAATCCTGAGAGATATAGGCAAATAATTATGACTATTTGTGGTCTGGTTAGATTACGAATAGGTACATTGATTTTATAGTATTAAATAAATCTCGCTCGCTAATCGCAATTATTGAGTTGATATGGCTATTTTTGAGCTAGTTTTTAATAGTAAGTATCTATAATATTGATTTTACCGTAAAAATCAACTATCTTAAGTATTTGCGTTGGCGGAGGGAGCAA
>NZ_JAAHGT010001503.1 GCF_010672385.1 Okeania sp. SIO2F4 | reverse complement strand
TAATAATTACCCCTTCTTAAAACTATTGAGGATTGACTAATCATGAAAATTTTTGATTTATCCCCTTAAAAGGCTATCCCTTATCAGGAACTCCTGAAAACCTTGTGGGAGTGTGGGGAGAGGGGGGATTCATTAATGGATAATGGATAATGGATAATGGATAATTACCTCTCCCTAAAAGGAAGAGGATTGACTAAAAGGAAAAAATTTATTTTTTTCTCCTATCAAAGGGGAGGCTAATAAAGCTGAATTATTTAATTATAGCAATTCCCATATTCGTGAGGTACGCGCATTCTTTGGTTTTAGGGAACAGGGAACACCGGATCAGGGAACAGGGAACGGGGGAAAGGGAATAGGGAGTAGGGAGTAGTAATTCTTGTTCCGTAGGATATAGATTAAAGAAGAAAAACAACTGTACCTCACAAAGGCTGAGAAACGGTATATAAATATTTAATTGATGCCATTACCTCAGCTATGTTACAAGTTACTCAAAAAGATATTCGCAACTGGTTTACCTATTGTTGTTACTGTACCTCATAGCTGTGGGAAATGCTATATTTAATTATTTAATTATTTAATTATTTAATTATTAATTATTCGGTAAGAATCTTGTCTGAATTTATTAAAAAAATGTACTTTTAAATACACTTTTCTCAGGAAAAAGCCTCTCAAATGCTTATTCATAACTTGTCTATTTTATCAATTTTTATGTTAAGAAAGATGTTTATAAAGCATAGTTTAAAAGGGGAGGCTTTAAACCAATATGTTGAATGAATAATTAATTGACCATCAACTCTTAATAATTAATTATTAACTATTAATTATTAATTATTAATTGTTTACTATCTCTCCACTGCACTAGGAGTAAACCGAACTTCTATCCGTCGCCGACTCTGATCTGGACTTCGATTTGCCCCGGCATAATTTCCAGTGGGATTATATAATTGTGCAGCAGAATAAGCTCTAAATTTTAAACCCAATTTTTGCAGACGAGGATTTTTTTGCAGTCTTTGTACCACA
>NZ_JAAHGT010001502.1 GCF_010672385.1 Okeania sp. SIO2F4 | reverse complement strand
AATGTTACCTCGTTCAATTGAACCTATGGAACAAATTAAAGGAGCAGCTAATTATTTATTTTAGGGAATAGGGAATAGGGAATAGGGAATAGTTGGGAAAACATTTCCTAGTCTAAGATTCATCATCAGTCTATGTCCTAACCAATTCTTTCTTAGCTATAAATAACTAATTAGGGCTTGCTGATTAAATCTAAAAACATTGACAGATAAAAGTTTTAGCCTTTTTAGGTCTTGAAAAAGTACAAGGTTTTCGTTCTAAAAAGCTCAAAAAGTGATAATTTTAGGTTGACTATGGCAGAAAAATCAAGGGATGATTCTTCCTCCTGTCTCCTCTAAATTCCCCATTTCTCCTGTCTCCTGTCTCCTGTCTCCTGTCTCCTCCCCTCACCCATAAGACTTTTTCAGCAAACCCTAATTAACTAATTTATTAACTATGCACCGTTCAGCCAAACGTGGAAAAATTCCGCCCAAACTTAGCAGTATGCCTCGCCAACGTTCGGAAGCAACTACATATTTAACAGTATATAAAAATGTTGTGGAAAAAGAACGTTTACAAAAAGAATTACAAAATTTAGAAAGGCGATGTAATCAAATAAAAGAACGTCTTGCTGTTCTGGATGAAGAAACAAATAAAGAGCTAAAAAGTCAATCTCGGCAACCAATTAAATCTCATAAACCTAGCATGAATAAATTAACAAATAAGAAACTAGAAAAATCTCAAACCAGAACACCCGAACCACCTAAATCAAAATTCAAAACAATTACTTTAGGATATTAAAATAATTAATAATTAATAATTAATAATTAATAATTACTTCTTCATTTTTATCCTTTAAGATTTTTTTGGATTGAGCGTTAGGGAAACCCAACCTACTAGCTCGTCTAGCTTGAAAATGTGGGTAAGTTTCAGCATCATGAAGACCTCTCCCCCAACCCCTCTCCTGATGAGTGAGAGGGGAGAAACTACCCCCCCTTCCCTTGCAGGGAAGGGGGTTGGGGGGTTAGGTTTTATCCACAATTTTAG
>NZ_JAAHGT010001501.1 GCF_010672385.1 Okeania sp. SIO2F4 | reverse complement strand
AATAGAGTTGTTGGGAAATAAGGTAAAATGATTCAAGAAGAAATTGGCCATAAAAATGCTAAATATTGAACGAGCCTTAAAACAAGACAGGTTACTCAGAGCATTAACGGGATTAAACCGTAAAGCATTTGAATCTTTGTTGGAGTCCTTTGCTCATACATTTGAGCAAACATTGCACTCAAAACCTCGTCAACGCTCTGTTGGAGCAGGCCGTAAGGCTCGTTTACGTACCAGTCAATATAAGTTATTCTACATTCTCTTCTACTTTAAGTGTTACCCGACTTTTGATTTAGCTGGTATCTTGTTTGATATCGACCGTAGTCAGGCACATTATTGGGTTCATCGCTTACAACCTATTTTAGAAGCAGCCTTGGGAGAAAAAAAGGTGCTGCCAGAGCGTCAAATTAACAGTGTCCAAGGATTCATAGAGCGTTTCCCTGGAGTAGAACGAGTGATAATGGATGGCACAGAACGACCAGTGCAACGACCAACTGACTTAGAAAAACAAAAACTGAATTATTCGGGAAAAAAAAAGCGTCACACTCGCAAACATCTAGTTGCAGTCAATCAAAATAAGAAAGTGCTGGTATTGAGCCAGGCACGAGAAGGAAAGCTACATGACAAGAAGTTCCATGACCAGGATAAATTGATAGGAAATATACCTGTGGAGATTCCGATTGAAGTAGACAGTGGTTTCCAAGGTATCCAAAATCAGTATGAAAATATCCGCATCCCCCATAAAAAACCAAAAGGGGGAGAGTTAAGTGAGCAACAAAAATTAGAAAATCGAAAATTGAGCCAATCAAGGGTAGTATGTGAAAACGCTTTCGCGGGTGTGAAACGTTATGGAGTTGTCAGTCAGATTTATCGTAATCATAAGTATGATTTTGATGACAAATTAATGTTAACAGCAACTGGATTATGGAACTTATATCTGATAGCAGCATAAGTAATCAAATTACTCAGGAAATATATCAAGTTTTCGTTTGAGTTTTTTTCTAACCTAAGTTATTTCCCAACAACTCTAATA
>NZ_JAAHGT010001500.1 GCF_010672385.1 Okeania sp. SIO2F4 | reverse complement strand
TCTCCCCCCTCTTCCCCCTCTTCCCCCTCTCCCCACCCTCCCACAAGGTTTTCAGGAGTTCCTTATAAGGGATAGCCTTCAAAGGGGGGTTGGGTTTTTTTAACCCACATTTTCAAGCTTGACGCGCCACTACTATGAGTTATTTAAACTTAGAAAGTGCACTATCAAAGGCGCTGTGCAAATCATTCCAAGCCTTTTCAAAACCAACTTTTACATCTCCCCATGCTTGTTCGCTGGAGTTTTGTAGATCCTGAAATTTCGTTTTGACTGCATCACGCTGAGTAGACAATTCTTCTATCTTATCGTGATAACTAACTTGGGCATCTGCTTTAGCTTGTTGAGCTTTAGCTTTCATTTCATCAATTTGAGCATTTAGCTTGTCAAGTTGAGCTTTGACTTTAGCTTCGTAGGCTTGTTTTGTTTCTGGTTGATTTGTCATAATTTTAACTCGATATGATTTAATTAACAACTATTTTTTCATAACAAAATAGACTAATACTTTGACTTCTCAAAAAGATTGAAAAGTTAGCTAATTGCCAGAATAACTAGCTCTAGTTAGCTAACTGGCCTACTAAAAACTATGTAACAGATACTGTCTATTTTGTTTATGTATTATTTTAATAATTGCTCAAGCTTTTGTCAACAATACATAAGAATATGTAACAATATATCAAAATTGATTTTCCTCAACTTCTAAATAAATTCAACTGCTCTGTCGGAAATAATTTAATTCTCCCCCTAGAAGTGCTGTATTTTTCATGTTATGCTCAGAAGTTATACCAATTCCCAAAAGCATTGCTATACTTATGCCACTTCAGTTATTAAGTAATTAATACAGGAAAAATCACCATGCTTGCTAATAATAGCCCAGTTAATGTTTATTATTTTTATATTGTACGGACGCCCTTATGCAACGTCCCTACTCACACGGACCACACTTCCCCTCCACCGGAGGGGTTAGGGGTGGGTCCCAAACTTCCCCACCCGATCGGGTATAGCATTCTTTTTGATAAATGGTATTAGACTATTTTTAAATG
>NZ_JAAHGT010000150.1 GCF_010672385.1 Okeania sp. SIO2F4 | reverse complement strand
CACGGCAAATATACAAATAATTTTGTCTACCTACTTAAATTTTTGGAAATAGATAATGTCAGAAACTTTAGATTTTGATTTAGTTATTAAAAATGTACGAGTGGTGCGTCCAAATCATAATTCGAGCGATCGCCTCGACTTAGGAATTAAAAATGGCAAGTTTGCTCACATCGCCCCAGAAATTAACGCAGAATTAGGTAATGAGGTATTTGATGCCAAAGAATTATTAGGTTTTCCTGGGTTAGTAGACTCCCATCAACACATTGGTATTTATCAACCTCTACCTCAAGACGCTATTACAGAAACAAAAGCTGCTGCTATGGGTGGAGTGACAACAGGTTTAACTTATATTCGTACCGGGCAATATTATCTGAACCGAGGTGGTGCTTACAAAGATTTTTTTCCTGAAGCATTGAAGCTTTCAGAAGGTAATTTTTATGTAGACTACGGTTACCATCTCGCTCCTATTAGCAGCAGTCATATTGATGAATTACAATTTTTATTTGAGGAATATGGGGTGCCATCATTCAAAATATTTATGTTTTATGGAGGCTATGGTTTGCACGGAATGTCAGACCAACAAAACCTATTTTTGATGATTGATAAATCAGAAAGATACGATTTTGCTCATTTTGAATTTATTATGCGGGGGTTAACTAAATTACGGGAAACTTACCCAGAAATGCAGGATTATATTAGTTTAAGTTTACATTGTGAAATTGCTGATATTCTCAATGCTTATACAAAAATCGTGCAAAATGATAATTCTCTCACTGGTCTCAAAGCTTATAGTGCTGCTCGTCCTCCCCATTCGGAAGCATTAGCAATTGTTATTGCTTCCTATTTAGCTTATGAAACCAATTGTGTCAATATTAATTTATTACATCTGAGTTCCCAGAAAGCAGTGGAAGCAGCATTAATGATGCAAACAACATTTCCTCATATCAACTTTCGCCGAGAAGTGACTGTCGGACATTTATTATTAGATGTGGATGCACCTACAGGCAAATGGGCGAAAGTAAATCCACCAATTCGTTCCCGTGAAGATGTAGAATATTTATGGCAAGCAGTCTTAAATCGACAAATTGATTGGATAGTTAGCGATCATGCTTGTTGTTCGGCGGAGAAAAAAGCTAGCAGTCAAGACCCGGAGAATATTTGGTTAGCAAAATCTGGTTTTGGCGGTACGGAATATTTATTATCTGGAGTTTTCAGCGAAGGCAAAAAAAGAGGAATGTCTGAAAATCATATGGCTGAGTTATTGTCATGGAATCCTGCACAACGTTATGGTTTGTTAGAAAAAGGGGATATTGCTGTAGGGTATGATGCAGACTTGGTACTTTTCGACCCCAATGAAACTTTTGTTGTGCGTGCGAGTGAGTCAGAGTCGCAACAGGGTTATACACCATTTGAAGGAATGGAGTTGACTGGAAAAGTGAAAAGTACATTTTTGCGGGGAAATTTGATTTATGACAAAGGAGAAGTTTTAGGGTCGCCTCAAGGAAAATATTTGTCGCGACCCTATGGGAAAACAGTTAACAGTTAATAGTTATCAGTTATCAGTCTTTAACTTTCCTCAATTAATCTAGTAGTAGACTTACACGCCTAAAAATGTAGGTTGGGTTGACGTAGGAAACCCAACAACAATAATGCTTCGTTGGGTTTCACTTTGTTCTACCCAACCTACGCTTATTGCAATATTTTAACTGTGTCAGTCCAGGAGTATGGGTATTATAAAGTTTTTGTTTGTAGTTGGGCTTTAGCCCGAAAATGGGAGGGCTTCAGCCCAACTACGAGCTTGATATTAGCTCAAATATTTATCCAATACCTGATGAAAGTGACGGATGCGAGATTCTTGATAGTTACTTAGAGTAATACCTGGTTTAGCAGACGCCTTCAAACCTTTTTGCAGCAGGAGTAAGTTAGAAGCATCTTGATCTAGCACTGGCCCTGATTGTCTCAATTCTGGTGCATCACTCCAGTTTTCCTCAGATGTCAGCCAATGAATTTTAGCTGCTGGTGGGGTAACTCCCGATGTACAAGGTTGTAAGATTAGCACTTCCATAATACAACAATCAGGATCATTACCATAAGGTCTAAACCGAAACTGCAACGATTGACCCACACCAGGCCAGGCTAGAAAATTTGGAAAAATCAAGTAAGAAATTGCATCAAGCATCTCTGTATCAGAAACAGCAGAGCAGTCAACCTCTAAATGTTGTTTAAATACTTGCCGAGTCACTTCTGCTGCATAAGCACGGGGGTTCATTTCCTCAGAAATCTGTAATATTTCTGGGTCAATTTTGATAAATTCTATTAGAGCTGTAGCAGGAGCTTGTGGCTGTAGTGGCTTACCTAGATGGGGACTTTGGACTGCCAACGATAGAATTCCCCGATTATGACGATCATAAATGTCATTTTGCGAATTAGCATCTCCAGTGAATTTGAGAATTTGTGGATGTGTTGCCATTATATGATAAGATTCTAAAAAAGCTTCTAGTGCTACTTTCCAGTTAGCAGGCATCACTTTAGCAACGTGAGCTGCTGTAAATCTTTCCTGTAAAGCAAACTGTTGGAAATGTTCGGGTATATTTTCTAAGTAACTCTCCAGAGACTCACAGTCTGGGTCAAAGTTAATAAAGACAAAACCCTGCCAAGTTGCCACCTTAATTTCAGGCAACCGAAAAGCTTCATCTTCTACTTGTTCAAAATCCCAACGACAAGGAATATGAGCTAGGGTACCATCCAGTTTCCATGTCCAACCATGAAAGGGGCATTTTAAAGCTAAAGTATTTCCCTCGTTAACACATAACTGGGTTCCACGGTGCAAACAAGAATTGTAGAATGCCTGAATTTTATCAGCTTTACTCCGAACAACAATCACGGAAAAGTCGGCTATATCGTATACGACATAATCGCCCACATTGGGAATATTTTCTTCTCGACAAGCCCACTGCCAGACTTTTTTCCACAACTTTTCTACTTCTAAGTTATGATATTCGGGGGAAAAGAATATTTCTCTGGGGATATCAGCGGTTCCCAGATTTTTGATAGATTCTTGTTTGAGTACAGGTGGCACAGGTCGGCTATCAGTTTGCAATATTTCCTGCACTGTTTCCATTTCATCTCTGGTGAAATTTCTGGTAGTCATTTGATTCTTGATTAGATAGGTTGCAAATATATCTTACTATTATCTTTGGTTAAATTAAAGCTCGTAGTAGGGCTGAAGCCCGAAAATAGAGATGTAATGGGTATCATGTTTTTGAAATAGTTATAATCAAAGCTCGTAGTAGAGCTTCAGCCCGAAAGCGGACTTCAGAGGGCTGTTTGCTGATGCCTACTTCAAAGATTACAACTGTTATTTAAAATTACAAATATCAGGAAAAAAAATATATAGACACACTACTGATTTTAATATTATTAACTACTCTGTATATAATGTTTATTCAACTCTTTATGCTTTAATAAAAGCATCCATTTTCTATCCACTTAATTGTCAATTTATAACGGAAAATGAATTTGTATCTCAAAACCAATGGGTTAGTATTTACTAGCAAATAAAAGCGTTAGTCAGACTTCAGGCATATAGAAAAATATAGATCATATTACTCTTTATAATGGTAAGATTATTAATTTTTATCCTTAATATTTGGATTATAAAATTTAAATCGCTTCCTTTGCTAAATTATGGGAATCAGATGGAAGATTTATATAATAAAACAAATAAGTTGTCATAAACTATTCTTACTGTTCCCAGAACTGACTCCTCAAAAGTGAAAGTTTGCTTGATTTTTGACCAAATATTACAGTATATTCAGTACGGATTTCTCTAATTTCATAAACGGCTATACCTACCTTGGCAAAACTATAAAACTTGATTAATATTTTAGTAAAAAGATTTACATATGAGAGTTAAACAATGGCTGGTAGCTGAGTAAAATTCAATACTAAAAAGATTACTTATAACAATTTTTATATCAGGAATTAGGAGGTTTTTATATTAGAAATACTCAAGTTTATGCCTAATTATAAACAGTTATTTCCTTTGGTTGACTGTGTCATTAAATGCGAGTTTTAATTGAAACTTCAATTCACATTTTATAACTAAAAAAGGAGGATTTAATATGTCAGTAGAACATGATTGGCAATTACTTTATCAAGAGACACAAGAACAGATTAAACAACAAGAATTATTATTATATTCACTCTATCAACAACGTACTTTAATCCGGTCAAAGATGTTAGAAGAAGCACTAAAGCAAGAGCATAAATAAGTAATAATTAAGCTTAAGTCATTGTCTTTGAAGAAGGAATCAAAATTGAAAAATTGAGGAAGAATTAAAAGTTAATCTAAAACCACATTAACTTATCTTCCTCATTGTTGTTTTTTTCTTTTCTCTCTTGGTGCGCTAACAGGTGCGTCTGTCGCACCCCGCGGGGTCGCACCCCTATTCCCTGTTTCCGGAATTACTACTCTCTACAGACGTTGCATGCAACATCCCTACCTACTCCCGCGGAACAAAGGAATTTTGTACCTCACGCTTTTTGGGAATTACTATATAATATTGGTAATTATCCATTGCCAGACCAATTGACCCGTTCTGCTGAACTTACCCAAAATAAGAAGAGAAGAAGAGGTAATTATTAATTATTGAAACCCCTTTTCAAATACATGACCTCACGTCACAACCAAAACCTTGTAGGGACTAAGCATGGTTAGCCCCTACTGTGGTATACTAATCATCAAAACTGCTCTCAAGAAAGTAAGACTGAAATTTAATACTAAAGTTGCGATTTATGTCAAAAAATTTAGTTAATCTTCTTCCTTCTTCTCTCTTTCTTCTTTCTTCAACTTAACAAATATGATTACTTGTACAAATTGCAGACATAAAAATACTATTGCCTCTCGTTTTTGCTCTAATTGTGGTGCTTCTCTAGAGGAAATAAAACCCTCTCAAACAGCACCTACGGAATTAAAACCAGGAAGTCAATTAAGAAATCGCTACATAATTATTCGCCAAATAGGTCAAGGTGGATTTGGTAAAACTTACTTGGCAGAAGATACAGGAAGATTCGAGCAAGCAGTAGTTTTAAAACAATTAACTCCCGGAAATCAAGGTACAGAATTTATTCAAAAAGCCGAAGAACTTTTCCAACGGGAAGCAATGACATTACATCAAATTAATCATCCTCAAATTCCCCGTTTCTGGGAATTTATTCGAGAAAATAAATGTTTATTTTTGGTGCAAGATTTTATTGAAGGGCAAACATTAGAATCTTTACTAAATCAACGTCGAAAACAAGGTAATTTTTTTAGCGAAGTTGAAATAACTGACTTTCTGCGTCAAATTTTACCAGTTTTAAGTTATTTACATGGTCAAGGAATTATTCATCGAGATATTGCTCCTGATAATATTATTTATCGGGCGGATGATGGGTTGCCAGTTTTGATAGATTTGGGTGGAGTAAAACAAATTGCTGCTGAAGTTTCCCACAAAGCAGATAATTCAAAAAATGTTGTTTCTGCTGGTACTAAATTAGGTAAATTTGGTTATGCTCCTGATGAACAAATGCGCTTAGGAATTGTTGCGCCTCATAGCGATTTATATGCTTTGGCAGTGACTTGTTTAGTATTAATGACTGGTAAATTTCCCTCGGAATTAATTAATGCAAAAACAATGGAGTGGCAATGGAGTCAGGAATTAAAATTAAGTCCGAAGTTTGAGGGAATTTTAAATAGAATGTTGGCTCCTATTCCTGGCGATCGCTTCCAGTCAGCAGAGGAAGTATTAGAACAATTACAACCTCCAACTCCAGAAATTATTGCACCAACTAAAATTAGTAAAGTTGAGGAAAAAAATCAAGGAATTGAGACAAAAACAGCCTTAGTTGCTATTCGAGAACCAGGGAATATTATTCATAATTCTAATGAGATACCAGAAGAAATTCTTGGTTGGAGTTGGGGAGGATTTTTCTTGCCTGGTTTTTGGTGTCTAACTAATCATGTTTGGGTAGGATTAATCGCTTGGATTGATTTAAGTTTTGTCACTTTTGGCATGGGATGGTTACTGACAGGAATAGTTTTAGGTTTTAAAGGAAATGAGTGGGCTTGGAAAAGTCGGCAATGGAAAAGTATTTCTGAATTTAAAAAACATCAGAGAGTGTGGGCGATTATATCTTTATTATTAATTTCTAGTATCGTAATTCTTGGAATTTTAGCAATATTATTTTTCTTTGTTATTGCTGCTATTATTGCTGGATAAATTAATTTGGAATTAGGGAAAAAGGAACAGGGCTGAGAGTTACTAGATTTTTTTATTAATACAGCATATTTGGTGGTTAATGTGGTTCAATCAATTGAATAAATATTTTTTGCATGTCCCCTATTCCCTAAAACCATAAATATATGTACTTCTAGAGAGTAAGAAACTCCTGTAAATACCATCTAAATACCATTTCTCAAAAAGAATGCTATACCCGATCGGGTGGGGAAGTGTGGGAAGTAGTAGGGACGTTGCATGCAACGTCCGTACGGGAGAGGTTAAAAGTAGGAAAAATATATACTAACTGACTAATAATTGTCAAAAAAAGACTTGGAATCTTGGTAATTATTTAACTGTTGAAGTATAGCTGAAGTATAGTATTACTTTTGGTAATTGGTATAATACCATTTTGAAAAAAGAATGTTACAACAAGGTACATCTCGATCGCAGATGCTTAAAAAGAGCTGCTCCAATTTAAGCTTAAGACCTTAGGAAATCTCCCTGTTGCCTATTGCCTTTACAGCGCTTTTCAAGTTGATGAACCACATCGCCATAACCCAAACCTTGTAGGGAAGTTGCATGCAACGTTCCTACTGTGGTCTACCCTGCAGGAAAACCGCTGTAAACCCAGATTTTTGTCAAACACCAAAAAACCTACTGCTATATCTCTATCATTTTTGCCTTTTTTTATTCAACATTTACTCCTTCTTCCTTTTTCCCTTTTCCTAACTTATAATAAAAGTAAAGTTTGTTGAGAGTATAACAATCGATCATTATGAAAATCAAACATCCAATTAATCTACATAAGGCTACCACCTTCATATTTATATTAGCACTAATGGTAGCCTACCAAAACTTTACTTTAGGTCCTTGGGTTTATCTAGCTCTACATGGTATTTATGGAATTTTATGGCTACTAAAAGACCGTATCTATCCAGACAAACAATGGGAAGAAGAAATACCTGTTGCACAAGGTATTGTGATGTTCGTAATCATAGGCTTATATTGGGTAGCTCCCTACATTTTAATTAGCAGTGGAACTGAACCTCCAATACCTTTAGTAGCTGCTGCTATTTCTCTGAATATTTTTGGTATTTTCTTCCACTACACTAGCGATGCTCAAAAATATTATACTCTCAGATATAAGTCAGGATTAATCACAGAAGGATTCTTTGCACGTTGCCGAAATACAAACTATTTAGGAGAAGTATTTATCTATATTTCCTTTGCAATGTTAGCCCAACATTGGCTACCTTATTTAATTATAGGAGGATTTTTTGCTGGAGTATTTATTCCCAATATGCTGAAAAAAGATAAGTCTCTATCTCGTTACCCAGAATTTGCAGAATATAAGGCTAATTCAGGTTTAATTATCCCTCAACTATGGGGTGATAATTCTCTCAACCAAGAAGCTAAAAAAGTTAGTGAAGAAAAAGATATTCAACTGATTAGATAATATCAAATCCGCTTGCTTTGAAGAATAAGGTTCTACCATCAATATTGACAAAAACTATAACTTTGGTAGGGGTTTGGTGACCAAACCCCTACGGTTTTGAATTGTACTAATACTACCGGATTGGAGATAAAATATTGTAGAGACCTTTCATGGAACGTTCTTAATCCTGAGTATCTTTCCTATTTCCTGTTATATCATGTCCGGTTGAACAGTTATAAATAATTAGGCAGGAGACAGGAGACAGGAGACAGGAGACAGGAGATAGGGAAAAAAGTGTTTTCATCACGCTCTTATCCGGACATGGTATTATACCATCTTCCAACAATTAGTTATAAAAAAGTCTTTGTTTGTAGTTGCGCTTTAGTGCCAAATATATGTCTAGCGCTGAAGCGCAACTACGAGGTAAAATTAGTGTTTTACCAATAGCATCGCTCCTTTTGGGGGAGCGATATTATTAATAACTGGAGATTATATTAATCACATTTAATTAATTACAAGTGAATGTTCCTGCAAAACCTCTAAAGGTACAACCTCCAATGCTTTTTGATGAGTTGCAGACAAAACCACTGGTGGTGCAACTCCAGAGTCAAGCGCTTCTTTCCAACGGGATACACACAAACACCAGCGATAGCCAGGTTTTAAACCAGGAAATGAATATTCAGGTCTTGGTGTACTTAAGTCGTTACCACGACGTTTAGTAAATTCTAAAAAATCTGCTGTTACTTCTGCACAAACAACATGGGAACCAACATCGGATACTCCAGTTTTACAAAATCCATCTCGATAAAATCCAGTAATAGGAGAAGTGCAGCAAATTTCTAGTTTTTCGCCCAGTACATTTAATGCTTCTGTCATTTGAAAATAATCCCTCTGGATATAGTTTATTTTTTTAGTTTACCAGAGATTAACTTGATTATTTTCCCTGTCAAATAATATTATTTTCATCAGTTTTGTTTCTAGGCGATCGCCACTTTTTTTTCCTATTTTTACTTATATTTACATGGCTAAAATGCTATGCTAAAAAAAATCACGACTATTGTTTCCTTAGCTGCAATTTATTTGTCTACCATTTCAATTAGTAATATCAAATCCGGTAGCATCGGTATAATTAGATAGTTAATACTGAGGACTCCCCAATTATTTATAACTGTTCATCCGGACATGATATTAGAAATATTTCTCAGCCTACCCCAGATTATAGATATAGAGTTTCTCAAGGTACTGATACCAATTGCCAAAAGTAATGCTATACTTCAGCTATACTTCAATAGTCAAATATTTACCAAGATTCAAAGTCTGTTTTTGACAATTATTAGTCGGTTAGTGTAAATTATTCCTGCTTTTACCTCTCCCCCCACCTCCCACACTCCCCACACTTCCCCACCCAATCAGGTATAGCAAGATTTTTGAGAAATGGTATGTTACTCTTTTTTTCCCTCTCTTGATACCAGTTTCCTTGCACCTATAGATATAGTCTGATTATTTAGTTATAACTTGATTTTCAACTTTATCAAGTATTTTTGGAGCTATACTCTCTGGAACACGAGTATACTCAAGGGTACTGTTCAAATTTTGACCTTGACTTAAAATCCAACCGATCATTTTCTTAACTGCAGTTACTCGATCTGAATTATCATAATTTTGCTTAATTAACAGCCAGGTAACGCTAACAATAGGATATCCATTATCAGGGTTAGCTTCGTTAGCAGGAATAAAATCTCGATCAAATCTGAGTCCCGATAATGCTTTATTTGTTTCTTCGAGAGTGGGTTTGACAAACTCACCCTGTAAGTTTTCTACCATTGCTTTTGAAAGCTTGTTTTGACGGGCAAAAGTATCCTGTACATAACCGATCGCACCTTCATTTTCTTTCACTAAAACAGCTACCCCATCATTTTTGTTACCTTCTAGGGGTTCTCCTGGCCATTCAGGTTTTCTACTTGCACCTACTTCTCGACTAAATATTGGACTTGCCGCACTCAGATGTCTAGAGAAAATAAACGTTGTACCACTTCCATCAGCTCGCACCACAGTTTTAATAGGTAAGTCTGGTAGGTCAACTCCTCGATTATGTTTAGCTATCCTGCCATCGTTCCATTTCTTAATTTTACCTGCGAAGATATCTGGTAACACTGACTGAGATAGTTTGAGTTCATTAACTCCTGGCAGATTATAAACTACTGCGACAGCACCTCCTGCTGTTGGTATCATAACAACCCCTTTTGGCATTTGCTCTATTTCTGCTTCTACAGGTAGTGCATCGGTAGCAGCAAAATCAACAGTATTTGCAATAAAGCTTTCAATACCTTTACCACTACCCACTGAATTGTAATTTACTGTAATTCCAGTATCTTCTTTGAGTTGTTGAAAGTAAAGCTCATATAAAGGAGCTGGAAATGATGCTCCTGCACCTTGAAGAGTTTGAGCGATCGCTTCACCAACAGTACCAACACAAAGAGTGACTACTCCAAATGTTACTGTTAAGGCATTTTGCCAAACAGTTTTTAACAATGCCATATCTTAGCCTCCTGAAAAATCTAAATGTCTTGTAAATTTCTAAATATTACCGAGGATAGCAGCTTTAAGAAATTATACTTTTTTTTCTTACTAAATATTTATACAGCATTTCCCAAGAAGCGTAAAGTACGCGCATTAGTTTGTTTTAGGGAACACTTAACTGGGAACAGGTATAGAGGGAATAGAATAGAAATAAAGATAGGTGTACCTCATTAGTCTGAGAAATGCTATAGTTATGAACTTTTAGATAATTTGTATAGACAATATTTAATTAGATAACATTCCCGAAAATTTAATCTACTGTTAACTTTGATCTAAAAGCTTTGTTGTATATTTCCTATTAAGCTGGCTCAAAATATTTTAGGCTTAAACTAAAACTAATAGGTCTGAAAATAAATAATCTCATCAGCTAAACTATAATTATTATAATTCATTTTTAAATATTTGAGGATATCTTGGATACATGAATAGTCAATATATATTTATGTTGATTGGGTTTCTACTAGCATCATATTCAATTGTCGCTAACGATGCAATTCAAACCCTCGGTACATTTTTAAGTTCTAACTCTAAGCGCCCTTGGTGGGTACTTTGGCTATTTGCTTGCTCTGTGTTATTGGCAGTTTTTTTCTATGGCTGGAGTGTGAATGGTGGAGATGTAGCTTATGGACGTTTAGAAAAGTTTCCTCTTCCTGAAAATTTTAGCTGGATTTATGTAGTTCCTCCTCTTGTACTTTTGTTTTTAACAAATTGGGGAATTCCTGTTAGTACTACTTTTCTAATTCTCACAGTGTTTGCTCCTGGGAATCTTACCAGTATGCTAACTAAATCATTGTTTGGATATGTTCTAGCTTTTATCACAGGTATACTTATTTATAAGTTTGTCACAAAAGGTTTAGAAAATAAATTTCTGAATACACCTTACAAAGAACCACCTATTCAGTGGGTAGCTTTGCAGTGGGTATCAACAGCATTTTTGTGGAGTCAATGGCTGATTCAAGACTTGGCAAATATATTTGCATATCTGCCACGAAATCTTGATGCTTCAATGCTATTTTTTTCAATGTTTGTAATGCTACTTTTACACGCTGTTATCTTCTACAGAAATGGTGGTGCAATTCAACATCTAGTTACCAGTAAAACAAATACTCAAGATATTCGTTCAGCAACAATTGTAGATTTTATTTACGGATTAATCTTGTTATTCTTCAAAGAATGGAGCAAAATGCCGATGAGTACAACTTGGGTCTTTATAGGTCTTTTAGCTGGAAGAGAGGTAGCAATAGTTCACAATTTGCAAAATCGTGAAATTAAGGATGCAGGTAAGATTATTTTCAGTGATGCTTTAAAAGCATTTGTAGGTTTAGGAGTTAGTATTATTATTGCTTTTGGACTGCCGGTGTTAGAACAAATGATTAACAAGTAATACCAACAGAACTTACGCAAAGAAACCCGGTATTTTTACATATTTAAGTAGTTTAAATTATTTGATATTACAAAATATAGTTCCTAGGTTGAACTCTAGGAACTATTAATTTTTGGCGTTGGTGAATCAAACTATGAATTAAGATATTTGGGCGAACTGTACTCAAGATATGAATTATAAATACCCCAAACACCACTTGTTCCTGTTCCTACTCATGAATTAACTCATCCCTACGGACGTTGCATGCAACGTCCCTACCCCGGACATATTCCCTACCCCTAATTTTTTTTAGACATTATGATTAAATTCTCATTTTAGGATAAAACTTGAAAATCCTAAGTCCAGGGACTGTCAATAGAGTTATAGTAGACTGGCAGTTTATGCTTATTAAGTTTTCATAATGCCCCAATAATTCAGAGTGGAGCATTAAAACTGATACCCTAAACTAAAAATGGCCGTGAGGAGTTTATATAGATGAATATATCCAAAGATAAAGATGCCTTAGAGATACTAAAAGAAACTAGCCGAACTTTTTATATCCCTATTAGTCAATTACCATCTGGCCTAAAAGAGGCAGTGGCATCGGCTTATCTTTGTATGCGTGCCATTGATGAAATTGAGGATCATCCAGATCTAGATAACTTCACAAAGGCAAAATTGTTACGAAAGATTAGTCTTGTTTTACAGGAAGCAGTTGACCACTCCAGTTTCCTTAACTTTTCAGAGAAGTTAGACCTTAATATTAGTCATATACCAGAAGTAACAAAAAGAGTAGGAGAATGGGCAATACTGGCTTCAGATACTATAGCACCTAGGATTTGGGATGTAACAGCAGCAATGGCAGACCGGATGGCTTATTGGGCAGAAAATAATTGGACAATCCATAGTGAATCAGATTTAGATCGTTATACTTTTAGTGTGGCTGGTGCAGTAGGTTTATTACTTTCTGATTTATGGAGTTGGTATGATAATACTCAGACTAATCGTACTCAGGCGATTGGATTTGGCCGTGGTCTACAGGCGGTAAATATTCTCCGTAACCATTCAGAAGATTTAGTTAGGGGCGTAGATTTTTTTCCTCATGGTTGGACTGCCAAAGATATGCAAGTTTATGCTCAACGTAATCTTTTATTGGCTGATTCTTATACTAACTCTCTCCCTTCGGGACCAGCGCGAAATTTTTGTCAAATTCCTCTCACCCTTGCTCATGCGACTCTCGATATTCTGACAATGGGGCAAGAAAAACTAACTCGTTCGGAAGTGATGGAATTAATTTCCCGTTGCAATAATTCTGCTTAATATTCTTTAGTGTCTTTCATTAATGGATAATGGATAATGGATAATTACCTCAAGGAAAACCGTAACCAAATTGAATATAAGGAAATTCAAGAGCACTTTTTTTCTCTTGAAATAGAAGGCTTTATACCTTTATTTTTCGGTAAGGTAGGAAGTTTCTGTAGAGTAGGATTGTCAATTCCGGCCAATTAACATTGCTCTTAGCTAAGTTGGATACAACCCCCATATCAGTTTTCTAGTACCAATAAAAAATGCTTAAGTGCTAAAACCAAAATATTTCGAGAAAAAAAATTTTAGCGATGCTAGGTAATATTTCTGAAATCAAAATCCATCGAGTACGATGGGGACTTACACTGGGTTGGTGTCTCCTAATTATTTCACTATTCTACGATCCACTATCCACTCAGCTAACAGAACCTTCCAATGCACTAAGTCCTTTCAGACTCAATATAGAAAACTGCGTCCTGGTACAAGGAAAATGTATTGAAGAGATACCCTATGCGATGGGAGCCTGTATTTTTTGGAGCCTTATCGTGCCTTCTTCTATTTTCATTTTGCTTGTGTTAGGACACGAATTTTGGCGACGAATTTGTCCCCTATCCTTTATTTCACAAATTCCTCGTGTCTGGCGATGGGAACGTAAACGCACCCGCGTCAATCCGAGAACGGGGAAAGTACGCAAGGAATTGGTCAAAGTCGCCAAAAATTCATGGCTAGCTCGGAATCATCTTTCCCTACAATTTGCCCTTTTTTTTCTAGGGTTGTGTAACCGCATTCTTTTCGTCAACTCCGATCGTTTGGTTTGAGGTTTGTTTTTAACACTCACCATTATTGCAGCACTAACGGTCGGTTTCCTCTATGGTGGTAAGGTTTGGTGTCAGTATATTTGCCCGATGGCTCCCGTAGAAAAGATTTATGCACAACCAAGAGCACTACTCAACAGCACCGCTCACAAAGGCGATCGCAAACCCATTACCCAATCCATGTGTCGCACAGTAAGTCCTGATGATAAAGAATTGAGTGCTTGTGTTGCCTGTCAAAGCTCTTGTATTGATATAGATGCCGAATATTCTTATTGGGATGGGATCGGCAACCGGAAGCAGCAATGGCTCTACTACGGCTATGTTGGCCTTACAGTTGGGTATTTTGTCTATTACTATCTTTATGCGGGGCAAAGTTTTATTCAGTTGTTGCCATCACC
>NZ_JAAHGT010000015.1 GCF_010672385.1 Okeania sp. SIO2F4 | reverse complement strand
TGGATGGCCATCAATTTTGACCACGCGATCGCCTGATTGGATACCAGCAGTTTCAGCAGGAGAACCCTCCAGGGGAGAGATGACTATTAGTTCTCCTGTTTGAGAGTCTAAGGCAATTTGTAAACCCACTCCTGTTAATTCTCCAGAAGTATCGACCTGCAAATTCCGGTATTGTTGTGGTTTGAGAAGTCGCGTGAATGGGTCTCCTAGACTAGCCAACATTTCTTGAATGGTGCTGTAAGTTTCTTCTCTAGTTTTCAGGGGTTTCTTCATTAAATTTTGACGCTTAAACCACCAGTTCTGATGATTGAAAGAATCATCAACATAAGCCAAATTGACTATGCGCCAAGCTTCGCCTAATAAGCTTTGTTCTTCAGTCAATGCTGCGGCAGAGGATGTCCAAAGTCCCCAGGTCAGAATAATTGGGAATATTAATAGAAGTGTAATTTGGAAAAATCTTTTTTTCATAAAACAAAAGTATTAAATTATCAAGGATTAAGAATTGGCCGATATAGTGAAGTTGTTTGATAAAATTTCTATGATAAACCAAAATTATTTCAAATATCAAACTCTACAAAAATTGCCACCTTATCTGAAATATATCTACAAATTATGTTAAATTTTTTTACTAGAGGGTGGGCAAGGAAAAATATTTATCTACTCAAATAGTAGACTTGCTGATTGATTCCTTTGTCAGTTGGTATGATATTTGTATTGCTGATTCAAGGGTTGATTTGAGTATCTTTTCCTAACTACCCAAAAACTTAATTTATTAATAAACAGCAATATTCATCTAGGATTTTTGGCTTCATGTTCTCAAAACAGGTAACTGATTCACCAGCTTATAAGTGGTTTGACGAACGCTTAGAGGTTCAAGCGCTCGCAGACGATATTTCTAGCAAATATGTTCCACCTCATGTAAATATTTTCTACTGCTTGGGTGGAATTACTCTAATGTGCTTCCTAATTCAGTTTGCTACTGGATTTGCCATGACTTTCTACTACAAGCCAACAGTAACAGAAGCATTAGCATCAGTCCAATACATTATGACTGAAGTTAACTTCGGTTGGCTAATTCGCTCTGTCCATCGTTGGTCTGCCAGTATGATGGTGCTGATGATGATTCTTCATGTTTTCCGGGTTTACCTCACAGGTGGTTTCAAAAAGCCTCGCGAATTAACCTGGGTAACAGGGGTAGTTATGGCTGTAATTACTGTTAGCTTTGGGGTGACTGGTTATTCCTTACCTTGGGACCAAATTGGTTACTGGGCGGTAAAAATTGTGTCTGGTGTACCTGATGCAATTCCATTTGTTGGTCCATTCATTGTAGAACTAATGCGTGGTAGTACAAGTGTTGGTCAAGCAACTTTAACTCGTTTCTACAGTCTTCATACTTTTGTATTACCTTGGTTAATTGCAGTATTTATGTTATTGCACTTCTTAATGATTCGTAAGCAAGGTATCTCAGGACCTTTGTAAGTTAGGCTGTCATTAACCAGACACTAGATTTCACGATAAAACTGAGTTTGAAGCCTCCTTCTTCTAGTAATACTTTTGCTACGGTAAATATATTTAGTCGCCGGACATACTTCGGGCACTATAAATTGATGCGGGGAAAAGCGTCAGACTACTGCCAAAGTTAGCAGCAGTAAATGAAACCTCAACCTGCCGACTTACTAAGGTATGGTAGAATCTCCCGTGCTTCAACTCGGAGAGAATATCAACTATCACGGAGAAAAGAACTGTTATGTCCACTTTGAAAAAACCGGATCTGAGCGATCCTCAATTAAGAGCTAAGTTAGCTAAAGGTATGGGTCACAACTACTATGGTGAACCTGCTTGGCCTAACGATTTGCTATATGTATTCCCAGTAGTAATGATGGGTACACTTGCCTTATGTGTAGGTTTAGCTGTACTAGATCCTGCTATGGTTGGTGAACCAGCAGATCCATTTGCTACTCCTCTAGAAATTTTGCCTGAGTGGTATTTCTGGCCAGTTTTCCAAATTCTGCGTACTGTACCTAATAAATTGTTGGGTATTGTGGCAATGGCTTCTATTCCTTTAGGATTAATGTTGGTTCCTTTCATTGAAAATGTCAATAAGTTCCAAAATCCTTTCCGTCGTCCAGTAGCTACTGCTGTATTCCTATTTGGTACTGCAGTTACTCTATGGTTGGGTATTGGTGCTACTTTACCAATTGATATTTCTTTAACTCTTGGTTTATTCTAAGACTTGGATATCTAAATAAGATTTATAAAATTTTACGCCCTTTGTGGATTTTCTTCATAAGTACATTTGTATTTGTAGAAATTCTCAGAGGGTGTAAATATTTTTTTAAAGTTCTTATGGAGTTGAATAAATTTGAGAAATTATAGTAAATTTTTGTTGGAATTCATGTGGTTTTCAGGGAATAGGGAATAGGGAAAATAATTGTTTGGTTATTTTGGGTAGGGGTCTATTGTTCAATAACTACAGGTTATACTGTTTCAAGAAAGTTAAAAGCGAGTGGGTAATTCAGAGGTCTCCATTTCCTGCGGAAAAGCTTCGCGAACAGAATGTAAGACGGACTCAAGACAGTCAAAAGTCATATATTAAGATTTTATAGGCTTAGAAATTTTTTGAAACTACAATAATTTCAGGAAATTATTTCACATATAAATTTTGAAACTATTTCTGACATCTTTAAAGTGAATTGGTTTTACATCAGTCTTGATTTTGACTACATTATCATCATGGTTTTACTTTGAAATCAAGCTATAAGTCAATACAGTTCAGTTAAGGATTTTTTTACAGTTATATAATCTGAAGATCTACTCTAATAGTGCCATACCTTAGAAGTTATGATCTTATATCAACCGTATAGAGCTATCAGTAATGACTGATATAGCAATCCTAAATGATTTGTGAGAATTTTTATAATAGTTAAGACTGATGAAAAACTTTGAAAATTCTGACTCCTGACTCCTAACTACCACAAAAATATTACAATTGAAATATAGGAATCCTTCTACGTCTGGGTTAGCTTATGTTATACTTAAAATAAGTAGGTGGAGTTCCCGCCGATTTTAAGCCTGTGGAGAGAATAAAATTACAGACTGCGGTCGGTGGTTCTCAATGAAGCAGGAAGCTCGTCTCCAAAGCCTAACCACAGGTTAGGTAAGTTTGGATAAGTTCAGTAGAACGGGATAAATAAATCCACCTGTTTTTACCTAATTACCAAAAAATTGGCGTTGCATATTTGCGCATTGGAATTATTGTTTTAGAGAAAGAGGAAGTAAAAGCTGGGATTTACCTTTTCTGCAAAGATTCATCCCTTAGTTCAGCAACGCCAAAAATTGGGTTGAAAGCCTCGCCCATAAGCGGGGGACTTTTTAGTTGTTTTTTTTGAATACATAATGTTATCTTTGCTATTAGTCGCTCTCTGGCAGTCCGAGACAAAAAACGGACGCGGAGGCCAGTATAACCCACCCCCATCCCCTCCCGGGAGGGGAGCAAGAGGGGTGGGTGGAGCAGCCTGTGTTAGCGGAGCTTTGCGTCAGCAAAACGTCAACCCACCGAGGAGCTTCGGCTCAGTAGGAATCCCTTTGCCTAAAGGCAAAGGAGGATGTCAAAGCCCTGAGATTTATCAACTCTCAACAAGGTATTAGCACTTCAGAATTAAGCCTAGTTAATCGTTTAAAATCATCAGCTTGACAAGCATTGAGACGATAAAAAGGTAATTTTAGTCTTAGAGTTAACTAAGCTATGCTATGATTCTAGGAAAATCTTAAGTATACTGGCAAAATCCTAGATAAATGTCTGGAATACTGCGGGATAAATCCCGCGACTCATTTTTCACCCAGGGGTTGAAACCTCCTAGCTATCATCTTTGTTTAAACTTTTTGGTAGTTGGTTGCAAATAACCATGAGCAAGAAGCGATGGCTCAAATATTTCACAATTACTCTAGTAACAGTGATTGTTTGGGCTGCTATTGAACTTTTTTGGACTTCTTTAGCTAGTACAGCAGTCCATTTCACTTATTTATTAGAACATCAGTTGCTCAAAGTTACAAACCAAGAAAATTCTGAGTACCCAATCAAAATTGTCCAACGGCGGGTGCGGCCAACAGAAGTATGGCCGTTTGTATATGAAAAAATACCAGATTTGCCATTGGAAAATGATTATATATCTAAGGAAACGGGGGAAGTTAATACTGAGGAAACCCTAGTATCGCGTTTAATTAGGTATCATTTTTATGTCAAAGGTCGTGCACCCAATTATCGGTTTGACTGGAAATTAACATTAGCAGATTATTTGGGAGCCAATGATTATCTACAGTCCTCTGTTTATCCAGGCAATGATTCTTTGACAGAAAATCCGATGAAGGGCGATCGTCAAGCGATTCAAAATTTAACTCGTTCTCAGAGAAATGTTTTAGTTAATAGGTTGGTAGATATTTTTGGAGGCGACTCCAACCCCCCATCCATACCAGAAGTAGAGCACAGAGATAATTCTGGGCGATTAGCTCCAAGAGCGCCAATGGTTCCCCAACCAGGAGATGCAGATTTACTTAAGCCTTAAGTTATGGAACGAATAGTCAAAAGTGGAGATGGTTGGCGCTTAGGTTGGAATCCTCAAGCATTAGAGTTTAAGGGTTTAGTTGGTGGGGATGATTGGTCAATAGAACTGACTGAAGGGGAACTTGACGATTTTTGTCGATTATTAGACCAGTTAAGCCAAACTATTAGCCAGATGGCGGATGAGTTGATGGATGGCGAAAGAATAGCGTGTGAAGCTGAAAGTGATTTGCTCTGGATGCAGGTGCAAGGTTTTCCTGAAAGTTATACCGTTGAGTTTATTTTAAATCAAGGGCGCAGGGGCGAGGGAAAATGGTCTGTAGAAGCTGTATCTAGTTTAGTCCCAGCAGCAAAAATGTTGAAAATTTTTTGAGTAATGTCATGTTAGGGAGTAGGGAGTAGGGAGTAGTTAAGATAAATGGGAATTTATAGAGGGGGTATTCCGAAGAATTGTCCCTTGATTTTTCTGCCCTTGTCTGCCCAAAATGCTCACTTTTCGACCAAAAAATGGACTTGCCTTTATCTGTCAATGCTTTGAGAGTTAATTAGCCACCCCTAATTAATGAGATTTGATATATATATCTGATAATATGCTATTATAAAAAAATGTGCCTTGGAATATTTTGAGTAAAATTAGTTGCCAAAATATGATATGGCGTGATATATTAGTTAAGGTTAACGGGGCGTAGCGCAGCTTGGTAGCGCACCACTTTGGGGTAGTGGGGGTCGTGGGTTCAAATCCCGCCGCTCCGATTAAAAGGAAATTTTCATAACACCCCAACTAAAACATACTCTGGAGCTAAATTAAACTCTAGGGTATTTTTTTTGCTTGTCAGCCCGTGAGAGTCAGAAGTCATAACTCAGAAGTAAAAATTAGTGGGAGATGGAAACTTACCACTAATTTTAATCCGCTATAAATTTATAGTTGGGGATACTCACCAGCAACTAAAATCAGGCCGATGTTTTATATATTTTGCTCGGCATTCATCTATAATTAATGGTGAATTTGTATCAGTTACCATTAGGATTTAGTAGGAGGCAAATTTTGTCAATTATGTTGAATCAAATTGTTGTATTTGGTTTGACTTTAATTATTTCTCTACCTCTAACTTTAGTTATGATTACGAAGACAAGTTATGCTTCTAATGACCCCCGCTTAATCAATCTATTTATCAAAATTGTTATCGGAATTTCAGTTGGTATTACTCTGTGCTGGAATATTTAGGGCTGGCTGATTAAATCTAAAAGCATTGAAATATAAAGGTTTTAGACTTTTTAGGTATTGAAAAAGTAGGAAGTTTTCGTTCTAGGGAGCTCATGCATGTTAAGATTTTGGGTTGACGCTCTTGCTGAAAAATTAAGGGATGATTTTTCCTCCTGCCTCCTCTAAATTCCCTATTCCTCCTGACTCCTGAGGACTGACTCTTGAGGACTACCCTCACCCATAAGACTTTTGAGCGCAAACCCTATTTATATGTGTTGGAAAATTAAACCACTAAAAGAACTAGCAAAATTGCAGAATGGGGAGTTGGGGAGATGGGGAGATGGGGAGATGGGGAGATGGGGAGGTGGGGAGGTGGGGAGATAGAGATTGAATATTGAAGTATAAATAGAATTATAAACATATATCGTATAACCGGATTTTATGTGCAATTAAGCAGATTTGATTTGATATGATTTGCATTTGAAGCAATTAACTCTTAACTTATCTTACGAATATACTTCTAAAAAATTTTATATAACCCTTAGTCATTTCTCTATAATTTTAATTCCTCAGATAATTTAATCAGACAATTACCGAATAATTAATAATTAATAGTTAATAATTAATAATTAAACAATTCAGGTTTAAAGCCTCCCCTTGGATAGAGGATAAAATCAAAAATTTTCCTTCTTAGTCAATCCTTTTTTTTTAAGAAGGGGTAATTATTAATTATTAATTGTTAATTGTTAATTGCTGAAGACCAATTTATAGGGCATTTATAGTCAACCTATCTCATACAGTTTCACTAAACTCAGAAATCATAAATAATATTTTAGGTACTTAAAACTTCAATATTATAGTAATTTCAGCTTATTATTTTACTCCCTCAGTTACCAACTATTTATGACATTTTTTAAGTTAATTAGTATCACTATTCTGGAAATCCTTAGATTGAGCTATGAGACATTTCCCAAAAAATAAATAACTCTTTTCCCAAACCACATAAGATTAGATACAAAAAGTCACCCTAAAAATCTCTTATACCAAGCGTGATAAATGTTTGCTAAAAATATTTGGACTGTTTCTAGTAGTCAATAGTCAGTAGTCAGCTAGAAATAGCTCTCTTATTATCATTTTTGACTTTCTGACTTCAACCATTTTAGTTGACCAAATTATTCGTAAGATTCTTGGCGTTGGTGAATAAATGTATGATATTCAAGGAGTCAGTCCTCAGTCCTCAGGAGGTAGAAAGGAGTTTTTTCCGCAACTTTGGCTAGGAAATAGGTATGATTTGCACTCTTAATTTTAGACTTAAAACTTACATTCTTGGCAATTTAATACCGTGTTTCAGCAACGCCAGATTCTTTTTTCAAAATGATATTATCTTTTCCTTGTTGCTTGCTTGTGCAAAAAGTCTATATCTTAATTCGGAGATGTCTAATAGGATAAATAGCACAATTGATTAATTTCTGTTAATCAACAAACTAAAAGTATGGTCACAGAATATTTTTTAAAGTAGAATTGAAATACAACAAAATATTGGACTGAAAGTACCGGAAACAATATCGGAAAAACACTAAATTTTACATCTATTTTAGTGGAAAATACCTAAATTAATCCGAGACACAATCCCAATTAATTTGACTATACTTAAAAAAAAATGGTCGCACAAATATCAGATAGCAACTACGAAACCAAGACCCAAGAAATAGCCAAACAAATCTTGGCAACAACTCAAGAAAAAAATCGTTCTTTCTTAGGTCAATTGCAAAATCAAATGCGGTGGGATGATAAACTCCTTGACTGGGCAATGGCAAGTCCTGGTTTGCGGGTACAACTATTTCGTTTTATTGACTGCTTGCCAGGATTACGCAGTAAACCAGAAATAGCTGCTCACCTTCAAGAATATCTGACTACTGAAGAAGTCGAACTCCCAGAAGCTCTGAAAAAACTTCTTAATTTTGCTAACCCAGACTCCGTTCCCGGTCAACTAGCAGCTACGACCGTTGCACCCGCAGTCGAAACCCTTGCTCATAAATACATTGCCGGGGAAAATGTCAAACAAATTATCAAAACCCTAGAAAAACTACGGAAAGAAAAAATGTGCTTTACCGTAGACTTGCTTGGGGAAGCAGTTATCGCTGAAACAGAAGCGCAGTCATATTTAGATCGTTATCTCGAACTGATGACTAAACTCTCCCAAGCTGCTGAGAAGTGGTCATCAGTTGCCCAAATAGATGAAGCAGAAGGAGAACAACTACCACGAGTACAAGTATCCGTAAAGCTTACAGCATTTTATTCCCAGTTTGATCCCCTTGATGTCAAAGGTAGTCAGGAACGAGTTAGCGATCGTATCCGGACTCTACTCAGACGGGCTAAAGAACTCGGTGTAGCAGTTCACTTCGACATGGAACAATACACCTACAAAGACTTAACCATTGCTATTCTCAAAGAATTGTTGATGGAAGAAGAGTTTCGCAACCGCAGCGACATCGGTGTGACAACTCAAA
>NZ_JAAHGT010001499.1 GCF_010672385.1 Okeania sp. SIO2F4 | reverse complement strand
ATTTAGAAAAAATTATTAGGGATTATCTAAAAAGTGTAGATATTAATGAGCCGAGAACTGCGGCTAGGGTGTTGATGGAACAGTTGCGGAGTCGGAATTTTATTTTATGTTTTGTCGGCGCAGAATATTATGCTTTTGTGCATAGGACTTTTTTGGAATATTTCTGTGCTTGGAGTTTTGTTTGGCAGTTTAAGGAAACACAAAATCTTGGAATAGATGGGTTAATAAATGATGTTTTTGGTAAGCATTGGCAGGATGAAAAATGGCATGAGGTGTTGCGGTTAATTGCGGGGATGATAGATGCTACGTTTGTGGGATAAATTATTAGTTATTTGATGGAGCAAGATGGAGAAGAGGAAAAGTTTCTGAATTTATTTTTGGCTGGCAAGTGTTTGTTTGAAGTTAGGAGTCGTCAGAGTATTGGTGATGTGGGGTCTCGGTTATTAAATAGGTTAAAAGATTTGACTGGGTATAACCTTGGTTATTTTTATGAATCTTATGACGGTTACTCTGTATTTTCTGAGAAAAATTCAGACTTAGTTCGTAAAATTCGTACTCAAGCTGTGGAAGTAGTAGCAACAACTTGGAGGGATGGCCGTTTAACCTATACTTGGCTCAAACAAAGGGTAGGGTCCGTTCTTATTTGGGATAGGGATGTGCGACTTGAAGCAATGCGACAAATAGCTACTGGTTGGAAAAATCAGCCGGGAATTTTAGATTTACTCAAACAATGGGTAGAGTCTCATAAGAATTGGGATGTGCAACGTGAAGCGGTGCGACAAATTGCTACTTTGGGCAAAGACAAACCAGAAATTTTAGAGTTATTCAAACAATGGATGGTGTCTGATAATAATTTGGATGTGCGACAGGAAGCGATGCGACAAATAGTTACTGGTTGGAAAAATCAGCCAGAAATTTTAGAATTACTCAAACAATGGGTAGAGTCTAATGATGATAGGTATGTGCGACTTGAAGCGGTGCGACAAATAGCTACTGGTTGGAAAAATCAGCCGGGAATTTTAGAATTACTCAAACAATGG
>NZ_JAAHGT010001498.1 GCF_010672385.1 Okeania sp. SIO2F4 | reverse complement strand
GACATAGCAATAATTATAAGTTGTTTGGAACTTTTTTCCCTGTTAGCTATTGCCTATTATTTACTAAGTATTCAACCTTGAAAAAAATGAGGTAAGTATCGTTGACACTCCACGGACTAAAGTCGCATGGATTCTTAAGGGTCACAAATTTGACGGACTTTCCTCACGTCAAATTTTACCCTTAATGGCATAGCCAAAGATGCCTAAGGGTCTGTTCGGGGTAAACCCCCAGAAGGTTGCTTTTTGCTCCAATATTTGCAGCACTGTTACAGTCAGCATTTATCAATTTTCCTTGCCTAGTTTTGTACAAACCACGCTGTCGTACAGGCAGTCGCTCATGGGGGAAACCCCCTTTCGGCGCTGCATCGCTTAATTCGTTTGCCACTAAAACTATATTCAGTCGGGTTATCAGCATTGTAAATAGGTATTTTATCTCTATCTAAAAAACTAGCCTTAGAAGTATAAGACTCCTCCTGCTCTTTATAGGTCAAACTATACCTGTCACACATAGCTTTTAGTTTTAACCTCAGATTATGGTGAGGTCTTTGTACAAATTTTTGGTTGTTTTGTTTGCCTAAATTGATATTTTTTTTCATCCCTGGATTAACACCTACAACAATAGTAGATATTTGATTTTTATTACACCAGTTGATTACATATCTAGCAGCTTTATTCAAGTAATCTCTAACTTTATTGCTCCGATTTACTGTGATACTAATTTGCTTTCTGGTTAAAGTCTTAATGCCTTGTTTGTCTTTTATAGATTGCAATAAGCGAATTTTCGCGTGTTGTACTACTGGTTAATTGATTTAAGTTTTCTACCGTCTAAAATCAATGATGACCCAGTATTTGATACACAAGTTGCACTTATTGTCTAAACCAAGGTCTATAGAAGCGTGCATTGTCAGATTTTACTACTGGCCGTGGTTCCTCTTCTGTAATAAATTCTACTTCAAAAAAACTGGCATTAAAGCGAGGAATTATCCTCACTTCTTTCAGGTTTTTACCTACTAATCTTTCCGGGAAGGGAATTTTTACTGTACCATACT
>NZ_JAAHGT010001497.1 GCF_010672385.1 Okeania sp. SIO2F4 | reverse complement strand
TTGCTAGGAGTTTCGTTAATATTAGTTGCTTCAAATCTAGATGAATTATCTGTTTTACAAAAGAAAGAAAACACAAAAAGTACAAAAATACAACAACAAGAAACAATCAATAATATAACAACACAATAACACAAAAATGTAGACTATTCCACCCTAGAAAAACTACTAAAACAAAAGAAATGGAAAGAAGCTGATGAAGAAACTTCTCGTTTAATGTTGAAAGTTGCGGAGCGAGAAGAGCAAGGATATCTAGGAGGACAAGATATAGAAAATTTTTCTTGTACAGACCTCCGCACAATTGACCAACTTTGGGTAAAATCTAGTGATGGTAAGTTTGGCTTTTCTGTACAGAAGAAAATTTATCAGAGTTTGGGTGGAAAAAAAGAGCATAATAGAGAGGTATGGGAAAAATTTGGAGAGAAAGTAGGATGGAGAAAAGGAGACGAATGGTTGAACTACGATGAGCTAACCTGGACACGAGATACTGAGACGCATTACACGGGGCACCTCCCTTTGGGGAGGTGTTGTGGGGTGATGGTATTGGATGGGTCTCGGCTATCTCGCGCAGAGACTTGTAGACTGTAACATATAAGCGTTTCAGCCGTCAACAGAAAAAAGTTTTGGGAACTAAATTTTACGAGTTTTCTTGATTTGAGCATTTTTAATACCCTGTTTCAGTTATCAATTATCAGAGAACTTTACCTATGTTCTATTCCTCAATAATATTCTGATTCTCTAACCATTCACGAAACTCACGGAGTAAAGCATTCTCACCTTTTTCTCCTCGCCTAATGAGAAAACTTAAAATAACTGACTTAGATAAAATTGGCAAAACATTTTACTTTTCTTGCTCCTGATAACTCCCCTCTTTCAAACAATAAATAAACAACTTTTCCCCATCAAATCTCCATATTTCTCTGACACCTAAAGCAGCATAAATTGTTAAACGTTCTAAAGAACTACTGGTAATATCAATCTCAATTGCTAAATATGGAGGTGGGTCATTATTAAAATCAAACCTAATTTTACCTCGTACTAATTCCTCATTAGTAAA
>NZ_JAAHGT010001496.1 GCF_010672385.1 Okeania sp. SIO2F4 | reverse complement strand
TTCTAGATAAGTTACGCTGGATTTGGACTAAAGCTTTTGGTTTTTTCCTCTGTTTTTTCCTCGGTAACACAATTTTTTTGTGGTTAGCCTATGCCACAGATATTGTTTCTGCTCATCAACAAGTTTGGGGAGATTTGACTTTAGCTCCGACTAATTTATTAAAGTTAGGTTTTGCCTCAATGTTGGTAATTTTTTTGCATGAATTAGGTCATGCTTTTACTCTGAAACATTTCGGCGGTATTGTGCCAGAAATTGGTTTATTATTTATGTGTTTTATGCCGGGAATGTACACGAATACTTCCGACCAATATTGTTTAGTAAAACGCCAACAACGAATGTTAGTTGTAGCTGCGGGGGTAATAGTTCAAGTTGTGATTTGGGCGTTAGCTTTGTGGTTATTATTAGCTTCTCCTCCCCAGAGTTTGATGCAGCAAAATAGTTATTTATTGATGAGTGCTGCTTTGTTGACAGTCGCGTTAAATTTGAATCCATTGAATGCTTTTGATGGTTATCATCTGTTAGTAGCAATGACAGGAATTAATAATTTAAGGAAGCGATCGCTTGAATTTTATTTTGATTTATTGCGCCGTCAACCTTCACCTGAGAAAACATCTGACCAAGCTATTTTAGCTATTTATGCTCCTCTTAGTATTATTTATACGATGTTTGTTTTGGGTTATATGTTGTGGTTAGTTGGGAATTGGATTTGGGAATTTTTACCAGGAATTTCAGCTTTTTCTTACTTTTGATTTTTGACTTTCTTACAGCGGTTTTCCGGCACGGTAGACCACAGTAGGGGCGATTCACGAATCGCCCCTACAGGATTTCGGCTATGGCGATGTGGTTCATCAATCTGAAAAGCACTTTCATTAATGGATAATTGATAATTGATAATTGATAATTGATAATTACCTCTGGTTAAAACCGTTCGGGAATTGAATATAAGGAATATTTTCTTTGTTTTCCCCTATCCAAGGGGAGGCTTCAAGGCGCGAATTATTTAATTATTAATTATTAATTATTAATTTTTCGGTAAATTCTTACTTTTGACTTTTA
>NZ_JAAHGT010001495.1 GCF_010672385.1 Okeania sp. SIO2F4 | reverse complement strand
TCGGCTGCTGCTACTTTGGCAGTAGTCTTATGCTTGCCTCCACGTCCGTTTAAAGTCTCGGATTGCCCACCCGCGACTAATATATTTATTGCTGCATTGTGGTCGCGATCGTGCTTTTGTCCACAGTTGAAACATTCCCACTCCCTAATTGAAAGGTCTAACTTGCCACCCTTGAATCCACAACAAGAGCAGATTTGAGAAGTGGCAATCCATCTATCAATTACTCTAAATTTTCTGCTATATTTTTCCGCTTTTCCTTCTAGTAAGGTCCGGAATTGTCGCCATCCCAAATCCGAAATTGCCCTAGACAATTTCCGGTTTTTCACCATACCAGAAACGTTTAAATCCTCTAAAATAATTGTTTGGTTCTCACGAATTATTTGAGTGGATAATTTATGTAGAAAATCTGTCAAGCGTATCTTTCAGTTTGGCATGAAATCTTGCTATCCTCAGACGAGCTTTTTCATACCTTTTAGAGCCTATAGTTTTCTTAGATAATGATTTACTTAACTTTCTATATTTTTTGATACGTTTCTTTAATGGTTTTGGAGCATCAATTTTATCACCATTGCTCAAAGTTGCAAAAGTTTTAATTCCTAAATCTATTCCTATGGAATTATCCGTTTTAGGTAAGATTTCTGGTTGTATTTCTACTACAAAACTCAAGAAATATCTATGAGCTGAATCTTTGATTACTGTTACTGATGATGGAGCAGTAGGTAATTCTCTTGACCATATAATTTTCAGTTTTCCAATTTTCGCTCTTATTGACTTTATCCTGACCAACTTTAAACCCTCATGAGTGTAAAACTAGCAGTCTGTCTTGACTTTCTAGTTTTGAATTTAGGAGGTTTTATAGCTCTACCTTTCCTCTTACCTTTCGTTGAAGTAAAGAAATTTTGGTAAGCCTGGTTTAAATCATTCAAAGACTGCTGCAATAGACATCTCCGAAAATAGTAAAACACTTACTATAACTATCTTTTGGCGAGCGATATAGCTGCCGCACTTGCTCCCTCCGCCAACGCAAATACTTAAGATAGTTGATTTTTACGGTAAAATCAAT
>NZ_JAAHGT010001494.1 GCF_010672385.1 Okeania sp. SIO2F4 | reverse complement strand
TCTCTTACTCTTGTAGCTTTAGGAGTGTATTTGACTTATTTAGCAATACCATTTTTGGGAAATGAGTTAGTTATTGACCTTGACCAAGTTAATGAATTTCTTGCAGTTCCTCGTAGTGCTCTGGTAACAATTATGATTTTATGTGGTCTATTGTTAGTGCCTTTTCTGAAGCCTCCAACAAAAGCTTGGGTAGGTGGAGCAACTTACAGTGGTGACTGGCGATATACTTTTGTTGCCTTAGCTTTACTAGGAGTTTATATAGTTATTTTGGCGCTTCCCCCTCTACGTCAATTTTTTGAATTATCTTTACTGAGCATCCGTGATTATCTTGTGATTAGTTGGGTAGCTTTAGTTTGGTGTTTATTACTACGGTATGTATGGCGAGCCAAACTTCTAGACAAATTTTTAGGTGTCGATCTAGCTTAAGGGAATAGGGACTAGGGAATAGGGAATAGGGAGCGTTGCATATTTGTGGGATGAATTAGTGTGAGGAGTGTGGGATGAATTATAGTTTTAGATAAAGAGAAAGTAAAAGATGGGATTTACCTTTTCTGCAAAGATTCATCCCGAGGTTTCAGCAACAAAAGGGAACTAAGTCAAAATTCCTATTGCGTATGCAGCAATAGAGATGAATCCGATTTTTATTTCTGATTTGCTAAAAGCTGACATCTAAATTTTGTAGGCAAAAACTTCTATTGCCATATCCGCAACAAAAGGGAACTAAGTCAAAATTCCTATTGCGTATGCAGCAATAGAGATGAATCCGATTTTTATTTCTGATTTGCTAAAAGCTGACCTCTAAATTTTGTAGGCAAAAACTTCTATTGCCATATCCGCAACAAAAGGGAACTGAGTCAAAACTCCTATTTCGTGTGCAGCAATAGAGATGAATCCGATTTTTATTTCTAATTTGCTAAAAGCTGACCTCTGAATTCGGATAGAGATGAATCCGATTTTTATTTCTGATTTGCTAAAAGTTTGCCTCTGAATTTAGTCGGTAAAAATTCCGATTGCTATATCCGCAACAAAAGGCAACTGAGTCTAAATTCCTATTGCTACATACG
>NZ_JAAHGT010001493.1 GCF_010672385.1 Okeania sp. SIO2F4 | reverse complement strand
TTAGTAGATGCTATTACTCGTACAAACAAGGCGAACCAATTCTTTATTTTGCCTATAATCCTCACTGGATATCTGCTATTTTAAAACCAGGTAAAGATGTAGTTTGGTTAGAAGTTCCTTTTACTTCCTTACCAGATATGAGAAATATAAAAGAAGAAGATACATTACTAGATGGCAAAAATATTGGCTTTTCTAGAACTCAACAGCGTATTGTGGCTAATAAAAAATTTCTAGAAGCTAACCCAGTTGCTAAAAGGTGGTTTGAATTAGTAGAAATTCCAGTTGCAGATATGAATGGTGAAAGTTTACGCATTAAAGAAGGTGAAGACAAACCAGAAGATATTTTACGTCATGCTCAAGAGTGGGTAAAAAATCATCAGCAAAAATATGATAGTTGGTTAGAAACAGCAAGACAAGCAGCTAATTAAATTCCAAGCTTTTTAACTTGAAAAAACAGAAAAAATAAGCTGAGAGTAAATTGAAAAAATTGAGAACTTTAGCTATAAATACTATTGAATATTTCCACAATTCCAGCTTGTGGAATTTCCTGATTTGCTTGCTACTTCAATCAAGAAAAAATTATCATCAAATTAAATATTCAACCTTATTCTATTTATATATAATTTCTCAGCTTAATCAGGTTAGTGAGATACAGTTGTTTTTATTCTTTTCTGTTCCCTAAAATCAACAACTTTGTACCTCACCAATAGACATCTTGTGAAAAAGAAAAAGAATGTATAGAGGTTCCATGCGGCACTATAAAAAAAATCTGAGACTAGAAAAAAATAATGAGGTCTCCATTCTAAAAATTATTGCAGATTATCAGAACTCCATACTGTTCAATTTCCCAATTTGATTGCTACTTCATTCAGCCAAAAATTACTAGAAAATCAAATATTAAATCTGAGATTATTTTTTATACTAAAAATTTGCCAATTGAACCAAAATGAAACAAAAATATATCAAAATCATCTTAATCGCGAGAAAATTCCGGCAGCGGCGCTGAAATAATTGAAAATTTTCGCCTGCGGCGCCACTATTAAGAAATTGTCCCTTGCTGCGCTA
>NZ_JAAHGT010001492.1 GCF_010672385.1 Okeania sp. SIO2F4 | reverse complement strand
TATATAATTCCTTACTTAGTGTAAATTGATAAATATCTATAGTAGTATTAAATTAAAAATAAACAGATAAAACTCCAATGATTAACCCCTTAGAAATAGCCAAATATTTCATTATGCGGGCTTATGAAGATGGTAGAGAAGCTCAAATAACCAATATGAAAGTACAAAAACTTCTCTACTATAGCCAATGCTTATATTTAGCTCTTAATAATGAACCTTTATTCACGAATGAAATACAAGCTTGGCGATATGGTCCTGTTTGTCCTCCTGCTTATAAATTTTACAGTAAATTTGAAGCCGAACAATTACCAATCCCAAACCAGGAAAGTATTGCTAATATTTCCTCAGAAATCAAAGAAGTTTTAGAGGAAACTTGGCAATACTTCGGTGAATATCATGCTTACTATTTAAGTGATTTAACCCACTTAGAATTTCCTTGGAAAAAAGCCAGAAAAGGTTTACCTAGTTATGCAAGTTCAACCGAACCTATCTTATTAGAAGATATGCGTTTATTAGGAGAAGAAAAACTTTTAGAAATTGAGAAAGGACATCCTCACTATGCTCCAATTGTTTCTCATATTTTAGAAACAGCAATAGAGTCTAAGGAAGAACCAGAATATATTCAGCAAGGAGAAGTTAATGACTGGCTCAACTCCCTTCTTAATTGAGAATTATGCTAACTTTAAACGGAGTTTAAAAAAGTTAGTCAAAACCTATAAATCTCAATCTCAAAAACAGGAATTTATTCGGGTTATTAGTAAACATCTCGAAGAACTAATTATTAACCCTTATCCACCTAAAGCAAAGTTTGAACCTTTACCAAGTGGTCTGAAATTACCTGATGAATGGCAATTTTATAAATTAGTTTTAACTATTGCTAAAGGTACATCAGGACAAATTAGATTAATGTATTTAGTTGACGAGAAGCAAAGAGTGATTAAGCCTTTATGGATTTATAATCATCAACAATTTGAAAAACGACCTCCTGATGGAGATATTAAAGATGTTATTCAAGAAATTTTTGAGGAAAAATATATTGACAGGGAAACTACTAAAAATCAAATAGTTGCTTGAC
>NZ_JAAHGT010001491.1 GCF_010672385.1 Okeania sp. SIO2F4 | reverse complement strand
AGAACGATCTGGAGATTGGTTTGCAGAATGGTATGGCAATTAACTCAAATATTAATGTTGGTAAGCGGACGGTTTTAGAGTTATTCTTTAACCGCTTTACTGGCAAGTTTAAGAGTTTGACTAATGTTAATTAGCATTGAGAATTGAGAATTAGCTAAATTTGCAGTCAGCTAGTAAGAGTAGGAGTTAGGAGAAATGGGAATTGTAGAGGAGGTAGAAATATTAATCGGCTTTTATTAGAATTTAGAATTCAGAATATACTTCAAATTCTTTCTTTCTTCTGACTCCTGACTCCTGACTACTCAGCAATTTGAAATTAAATTGAATGGGGAGATAATTTGATGAGTCAAATTAATTATTCTGCTATGACTGACAAAGAGTTGAGAGTTTGTAAATTTATAGACAAATATTAATCTATTATCAATTTACTTTTCCAGGTGTTACCCTGAATGGAATTACTCCTAACCCCTCTATTCCATCCGCATAAGCATTTGGAACTGCTTTTCATAATATGTTGTAACTGCCGTTCAAGTCAGCATTAATCAACAAGCCATTTTTTGATTTGTATAAACCTCTTTTTATCCTTTGACCACTAAATTTATGTTTGACTCCCTGACTATAATTTGGGATTTTATCAACGCCCGTGAAAGCTGGCTTTTGATGTATAACTTTCTTCGTTGATAATTACTTTTATACCTACTAATTCGGCTTTATATGTCAATTGTTCTATAAATTTATGATCGGGAATTTGCACAAAATTTTGGTTATTTCTTTTCCCTAAATTAATCTCTTGTTTCCATTTTTGATTATTTCCTATTACTAAAAGTTCCTATCTGGTTTTCTCGAAGAGTATTAATTATTATTCTACTTGCTTGGTGTAAATATGTCTCTACTTTCAAATTACGTTTTCTCGTTAATTTATTGATTTTATTTGAGTGACAACGTTCTTCTGCTTGTTTTTGTAATTTACTCTGTAGTTCTCCTTTCTTTTTATTATAAAACTGGTTCATTGATTTTAAAGGTTTACCATTTACTATAAATGGTTGAAATCCCTTCACATTTGAGGAAATTGTTA
>NZ_JAAHGT010001490.1 GCF_010672385.1 Okeania sp. SIO2F4 | reverse complement strand
GTGTACCTGTTCTCAAAAGATTTTTTTCTCGAATTTCTATTTGCCAGTCAGGAAGTTGCTCTGAGTACTCATTCATGCATTCAACTGAGGACAATAGTAATTCTGCAGTTGCCAACTTCTCTTTATTTTTTTCAAGAGCAAGTTCTTGAAAAATCAATCCGGCACGAAAAATAAGAGACCAACGATCTATTTTTGATACCATAATCAATACTCCTTAAATTTTATTTAATTAATCATTAATTACTAGCAAAAATTTCTCCAAAATTAGGTTTATAAGATTTCCTGAGTTTATGGAAAAAATTTGCTTGAAAATAGTGACCTGGGTCTACATCAACCACACCAAAACGGTTAAAAATATCAGCTAAAATTTTAATAAATTTTGTTCTGTATTCTTGTGTTTTATCGATATGCTTCTGTCTAATGCGCTGTGGATCGCGTGGATTCCGGACAAATTCTTCTACTGCTGAAGCAACTGCATCTGGCGTTGGTTCGCAAATAATTGAGTTGTATTCGTCATACCAAACATGACGTCCTCCTTTTGAGGGTGTAGAAACAACAGGTACTCCACATAAAAGATATTCACTGGAAGCAAAACAAGCACCTTCAGTTTCAGATAAAATTAAACCACAGTAAGCTTGATTAATTTTTTCACATACTTCTTCTGATGATAATTGCTTGTCGTTCAAATATTTATAGGGAGGAATTTCTGAAGCAGTATTTCCGTGATTATTTCCTGCTATAAGTGCTAATTGAGATACTTGAGAAGCGAGAAAATGTCTTTTAAATGCACTGCGACGACCTACATAAATAGCATTATAAATTTTCTCAAGATTGAGTGGTCGCATAACTAAGTTTTCGTCAATCCACGCATTCTGATTAATTACATCTCCTTGAAAACCTTTTGCTGCAAAATTTTCCATTTCTAGGGAGCAATTGTATAGAAAGAAAAATTGGTTTTTATCTAAGTTCAGCACTGAAAAAATAGTATCGGCTTCTTCTGCAAAGGAAGGGCTATGATACCAACCACAATAAACGAAAAAAAAGTCTGTTTTACGAAAATTTTGGTGCCATTCAGACAA
>NZ_JAAHGT010000149.1 GCF_010672385.1 Okeania sp. SIO2F4 | reverse complement strand
CCGTGAGGCCAAAGACATATCCAGATTTTTAGACATAGCTATTCAAATAGCAGAAATTATCTATCAATTACACCAAAATCGAATTATTCATAAAGATATTAAACCCGCAAATATACTAATTAATCCAGAAACTAAGCAAGTAAAAATTATTGACTTTAGTATTTCTAGTCTTTTGCCAAAAGAAACTCAAACTATTCAAAACTACAGTGTCCTAGAAGGAACTTTAGCCTACATTTCCCCAGAGCAAACTGGTAGGATGAATCGAGGTATAGATTATCGAAGCGATTTTTATTCGTTGGGTGTAACCTTTTTTGAGATGTTAAATGGAGTCTTACCATTTGATACTACTGACCCCCTGGAATTAGTCCATTGTCATATTACAAAAACTCCTCCGACGCCAGACTCTCAAGTACCGACCGCCCTGGTAGATATCGTCCTCAAGTTAATGGCGAAAAATGCCGAAGACCGTTATCAAAGTGCCTTGGGTTTAAAATATGACTTGGAAAAATGTTTGAGACAATGGCAAAAAAAAGGAAAAATTGAGTATTTTGAGTTGGGAGAGCGGGATATCAGCGATCGCTTCCTGATTCCCGAAAAATTATATGGCAGGGAAACAGAAGTACAAGCTTTACTAGATGCCTTCGAGCGAGTAGCAATCCCCCCTCAATCCCCCCTGGAAAAGGGGGGAGGTTCAGAAATTATGCTAGTAGCAGGTTTCTCTGGGATAGGTAAAACAGTAGTTGTTAACGAGGTACACAAACCCATAGTCAGGCAGCGGGGATATTTCATCAAAGGCAAGTTTGAGCAATTTCAGCGCAATATACCATTTTATGCCTTCGTGCAAGCATTCCGAGACCTAATGGGGCAACTGTTGAGCGAAAGCGACGCACAATTGGAGGAGTGGAAAATTAAAATACTTAAAGCTGTAGGGGAAAACGGACAGGTAATTATTGATGTGATTCCGGAGTTAGAAAAAATTCTTGGTCAACAATCTGCAGTTCCCGAACTTTCTGGCAGTGCAGCACAAAATCGCTTTAATCTATTGTTTTCCAAATTTATTCAAGTATTTGCCACAGAAAATCATCCTCTAGTCATATTTATTGATGACCTTCAGTGGGCAGATTCGGCATCCCTGAAATTGATGCAATTGCTGATGAGTAATTCCGAGACAGGTTATCTATTATTATTAGGTGCTTATCGGGATAACGAGGTGTTTCCTGCTCATCCGTTGATACTGATGCTGGATGAAATTGTTAAGTCTGGAGGAACTTTAAACACTATAACTCTCGCTCCTTTAAGCCAAGCAGATCTAAATAATTTAGTAGCAGATACTCTCAGTTGTAATTTAGAAATGGCGTTGCCTTTAACTGAATTAGTCTATAGAAAAACTCAAGGAAACCCGTTTTTTGCTACTCAGTTTCTTCAGGGATTATACCAGGAGGGGTGGATTAGTTTTAATTTTGATGTCGGTTATTGGCAGTGTAATATGACAGAGGTGCGGTCTTTGGCACTGACAGATGATGTAGTAGAGTTCATGGCGATCAGGTTGCACAAGTTACCACAAAGAGCGCGGGAAATATTGAAGTTAGCCGCTTGTATTGGAAATCAGTTTGATTTGTCAACCTTGGCAGTGGTGAGCGAACAGTCTGAGCTAGAAGTGGCAAATAGTTTGTGGGGAGCATTGCAAGAAGGATTTGTGTTGCCCTTGGGCGATATTTACAAGTTTTTTCAAGGAACCGAGGAGAAAGAAAAAGCTTTACTTGAGGAGATTTCAGTAGTTTATAAGTTTTTACACGATCGCGTACAACAAGCGGCTTACTCCTTGATTCCTCAAGAGCGTCAACGTTATACTCATCTGAAAATTGGTCGCTTGTTGGCTAATCATACAAAACCAAGAGAAATTGAAGCGAATATCTTCAATATTGTTTCTCAATTTAATGCGGGAATAGAATTGGTAAGCCAGCAAAAAGAGAAAAATGAAGTCGCTCGCTACAACCTCATTGCCAGTCGTAAAGCTAAAAATTCTGCTGCTTATCAACCTGCTTGGAATTATGCCAAAATAGGGATTAATTTGCTTGATTCACAAAGTTGGCAAAATTGTTATCAACTGACTCTCGAACTTTACGAAGCATCAGTTGAATTAGCCTACCTCAATGGCGATTTTGAGACTATGGAAAAACTCTCAGAAATTTTCTTTAACAAGACTAAGACATTTCTCGAAAGAATCAAAATTTATCAAATCAAAATACAAGCTTGCGTTTCTCAAGACCGATTGTTAGATGGGGTGGAAATTGGTTTGAATGTTCTCAAATATTTGGGGGTAAACTTGCCGGAAAACCCTACCGAAGAAGATTTGCAACAAGGTATATCTGAAATTTATTTCCTCACTAGCGATCGAGAAATTCCAGATTTAGCTAATCTACCACAAATGACTAACCCTAATATCCTAGCAACTGTGCAAATTTTATCAAGTCTATTTGCTCTGACTTTTTTCACGAATCCAAATCTCTGCTGGATCACAGTAATTAAACAAATTATTCTCTCTGTGAAACATGGTAACGCCCCAGTATCTGCTTTTGCTTATGCTAATTACGGTATGATGAAATGTGGCATTTTACAAGACATCGAAATCGGCTATCAATTTGGACAGCTTGCTCTTTCAGTTTTATCTCAACTGAATGTTAGGAGTCTGGAAGCAAAAACACTCTATATTATTAATGTTGGTGTCTCCCATTGGAAAGAAAGCCTCCACGGCACCGTACCTGGTTTGAAAGAAGTTTATCTCAAAGGATTAGAGACAGGCGATTTCGAGTTTGCAGGTTATGGGGGTGTCAGCTACTGCTACTTTTCCTATATCCCTGGTAAAGAACTGAAAGAACTCAGTCAAGACATGGAAATTTATGGTTTAAAGGTGCAAGAAATTCAGCAAGAATCTTCTGCAAACCTTTTGCATATATTTTGGCAAGCCGTGACGAATTTGCAACAGGAATCTGAAGCACCTTGGAATTTAGATGGAGAAATATATAACGAACAGAAATTTCTGCCAATTTATCTTCAAAATCACAACTATTTAGCTTTGGCATATTTGTATTTTAATAAGCTGATGTTAGCTTACTTATTTAACAATTACCCTGAAGCAGGAGTCTTATGCATGGAATCTGAAAAGTATTTATCGGCTTTAACTGGAACTCCGGTATTGCCACCCTACTCTCTCTATAATTCCCTAACCAAATTGGTCTTGTATTCAGAGTCTACCCAGGAAGCACGAGAGCAAATATGGCTGCAATTAGCAGAAAATCAAGAAAAGTTGAAAGATTGGGCGCATCATGCACCAATGAATTGCCAGCATAAATACGATTTAGTAGAAGCAGAAAAAGCACGAGTGTTAGGAGAAAAATGGCAGGCGAGTGAATTATATGACCAAGCTATTTCATTAGCTCAAGAAAACGAATATATCCAAGAAGAAGCACTCGCTAATGAACTTGCAGCTAAATTCTACCTTGAGTGTGGCAAAGAGAAAATTGCCTGTATCTATATGCAGGAAGCCTACTACTGCTACGCCCGTTGGGGAGCAAAAGCCAAAACTGACGACCTAGAAAAACGCTATCCTCACCTCCTCATACCCATTCTCAAAAAGCCAAAACTTAGCTTCCTCTCCAGTGCTACTTTCACCAGTTTAACTCAAGGAACAATTTCCCAAACTAAAACAGAAGTAGGAGAAATATTAGACTTAGCTACAATTATGAAAGCATCACGCACCCTCTCAAAAGATATATCCTTAGATGGAGCAGTAGCTAATTTAATGCAAGTAGTCAAAGAAAATGCTGGTGCTGAAACTGTGGCATTGATGCTATTTACTGAACAAGAATTAATGCTGAGAGCTATTGTTACTGGGCAAGAAACTTTCACCTTTGCCCCTGTGAATATGGACACCAGTCAGGCAGTACCTTTAAGTATTATCAACCAAGTTAAGCGCAGCCAAAAGCCTTTAGTTCTTGATAACGCTATTAACAACAATGCTTATGCAGGCGATGCTTATATCCAAAAACACCAACCCCAGTCTGTTTTATGTCTACCCTTAATAGACCGCGGTAAGCTTATCGGCATTCTCTACCTAGAAAACAATCAAATTACTGGAGCATTTACCACCGAACGAGTGGAAGTATTAAGTTTACTTTGTTCCCAAGCAGCCATTTCTCTAGAAAACGCTCGTCTGTATCAGAAATCCCAGAATTACGCCCAACAATTAGAGCAAACACAACTACAACTTATTCAAAGTGAAAAAATGGCTTCCATTGGTCAATTAACTGCCGGAGTTGCTCACGAAATCAACAATCCAGTAGGTTTTATTTCGGGTAATATAGATTGCGCTTCTGATTATATCCAAGACATGATTAACCTATTGAACCTCTATCGCCAAACTTTCCCTGAACCAGGGGAAAAAATCGACGAAGAAATGGAGGCGATCGAGTTAGATTATCTGCTCGAAGACTTGCCTAAGACTATTGATTCTATGAAAGAAGGAACACAACGTATTGCAGAGATTAGTAAATCAATGAGAACTTTCTCTCGCGGGGATACAATAGCGAAAGTACCATTTAAGCTCCATGAAGGAATAGATAGCACCTTATTAATTCTCAGACACCGACTCAAAGCCAATGAAATTCGCCCCGAAATAGAAGTAGTAAAAAACTATGGAAATTTGCCAGAAGTTAATTGTTATCCAGGGCAATTAAATCAAGTATTTATGAATTTAATTGCTAATGGGATTGATGCCTTAGAAGAAAGTAATTATGGTAAAACTTTCGCCGAAATAAAAGCCTCCCCAAATCAGATTACTATTACCACAGAAATTGAGGATGAAAAACAAGAGGTAATTATTCGTATAGGAGATAATGGAATGGGAATGAGTGAGTCAGTGAAACAGAAAATATTTGAGCATTTATTTACCACAAAAGGAGTAGGAAAAGGAACAGGATTAGGCTTATCAATTTCTCGGCAAATAGTAGTAGAAAAACATGGAGGTAAAATAGCTTGTAATTCAGAACTAGGAAAAGGAACTGAGTTTATAATTAGTTTGCCAAATAATTAATAATTAGAAAAAAGGGAGTAGGGAGTAGGAGGAAATTTGGGCGTTGCTGAATAAATGTATGATATTAAAGGAGTCAAGAGTCAGGAGTCAGGAGGTAGAAAGGAGTTTTTTTCCGCAACTTTGGGTAGGTTCTAGGTATGATTTGCACTCTTAATTTTGGACTAAAAACTTAGATTCTTAGCAATTTCATACCGTATTTCAGCAATTCCACTAAATGAAACTAAATTATAGGAGAAAATTCAATGACAGAATTAATTAACGTTGCTAAAGCTGGAAATATTTCTCAAGTTGAAACTTTGCTGAGTGGGGATGTGGATATTAATGCCAGAGACTCGGAGGGTTCAACTGCTTTAATTGCTGCTGCTGAAGCTGGCCATGTAGAGATAGTGAAAAAATTGCTGGTTACTGGTGCAGATGTCAATGGCAATGATCCTGATGGTTGGGTCCCTTTGATGAGTGCTGCTGCTAGTGGCAACCAGGAGATTTTGCAACTGTTGTTAGATGCTGGTGCTGATGTTAATGCTACTACGAATTTTGGCTTGACTGCTTTAATGACTGCTGCTGGTAGTGGTCATATTAGTCTAGTGCAAATTTTACTAGACCAGGGAGCAGAGATTAAGGCGAAAGATAATAATAAATGGACCGCCTTAGTCTGGGCAAATTCGGAAGGTCATAAGAATGTGGTGGAGTTGCTGAAGCAGATGCGCGATGGTGAATGAGATTAATTTTTTTCTCAACATACATTCAACAATTAATAATTAATAATAATTAATTATTACCTCTTCTTTTCAAGAAGAGGATTGGAGAAAAATATTTTTTTCTTTTTTATTGCTGAAATTAGAGCCTTTCAACCTTAATTTTGCGGTAAAAATAAATAGTTTTTAACTAAATAATTTATGCAGCAACAAAACCGCCAACAAATTCCGATTTTCTGTCTGATTTTTTTGCCAGTTTTATTCATGGCAATTTGCATCCTCAAGTATAGTGTAAATTTTCCTTTTTCTGACCAATGGCCTCTAGCCATCATGTTTGAGAAAATCTATGCTGGTAATCTTTCTTTTAGTGACTTATTTTCTCAGTTCCATGAAAGTAGAAAATTTTTTCCTAGGCTAATTTTTATCGGTTTAGCTTATTTGACAAATTGGGATGTCAGGTATGAAATGTTGGTAATCTTTTTGTTGACTTGCATTGTTTCTCTAAATGTCTATTGGTTAAGTAGCTTAACTGTAAAAGGTGGTTTTGTTACTCAACTTTTTCTCTTAGCAATTTCTAATTTACTAATTTTTTCTCCTGCCCAATATGAAAACTGGCTTTGGGGAATTCAGGTTGTGGTTTATCTTCCTATTGCTTGTCTAACTGGCTGTTTAGTTATTGCGCAGAAAAAAATAAGTTTAATAAATAAGTTGATAATTTGTTTTTTTCTTTGTACGGTTAGCACTTTTTCTTATGCCAATGGAATGTTGACTTGGGTATTGGTTTTTCCAGGATTAACAATTTTAGCATCTGGAAAATGGCAGGAAATTTTTACTAAAAATATTTGGATAATTATTGGTGGTTTGTTGGGTTTAGTTATCAATGCAGTTGTTTATTTTTATGATTACCAAAAACCTGATAAACATCCGAGTTTCTTCTCAGCAATAAGTCATCCAGTTGATACATTTCATTATTTCCTAGTTTTTTTAGGTGCTCCTTTAGCATTTGAAAATTTAACTGTGGCAACAATAGTCGGAGTTTTGGTATTTGGTTTGTGGATGTTTCTCTGTTGGCAGTTTTTTCGATTCGTTAAAAGAGATTTTTTGTTATTACATCGTCTCATTGTTTGGCTAATAATTGGAGTTTATGCAATTATTAGTGGAGCTGTAACTGCGGTAGGTAGAGTTGGTTTTGGTGTTGGTCAAGGTTTGGCTCCAAGATATACAGCTTTTTCATTATATTTGATGGTGTCTTTGATTTATCTACTGACTATTTTTTTCCAGATAGCTAGTCAAAACAATACTCGGAAAAAGTTAATTAGATATAATTCCTTATTACTTATTACTGTTTTCTTAGCTTTACATATTAATACTACGATTAATGCTTTAGACAGGATGAGCGATCGCCGAATTATATTGCTTCAAAGTAAAGCTTGTTTATTGATGATAAATGTCATCCATCAAGATGAATGTTTGGTAATGAAAAGAAGTTCTGAACCTCTAAAAAAGACTGCTAATATTTTAGATAAATTAGGTTTTTTACAACCAGGATTAGTCAAGAGTAAAAATATTCAAGATATTGCACAAGAGCCAAAATCAGACTTAGTTTATGGTTATTTTGATACAGTAAATCAAATTGATAACCAGACTTATATTGCTAATGGTTGGGCAATATTACCAGAAAGAGGCGAAGTTGCTGATGGAGTAATTTTAACTTATGAAAATTCGGAAGGAGAAGCAATAATATTTAAGTTAATTAATCAGAGAACACCCAGACCTAGTGTGAGAGAATATTTTAATAATTCAACTTATTTATATTCAGGTTGGCAAACATCTTTTTCTATTGAGGAAATTGCCCAAGGAACAGTTAAACTTAAAGCTTGGGCTTTTGATACCGACACTGGTAAAGCATTTTTGTTGAAAAAAAATCAGATAATTCAGAATATAAACAACCGATAGAAACTATTTTTCAGAGGTAAATTTTTGGTAAGCATTCAGCCGTCAGCTAGCCTCTTGCCTCCTCCGGAGGAGCTGCGCTTTTCATGTCGCGTAGCGAAACAGAGGAGCTGCGCTAACAACTTCCGAGACAGATTTATATTTCACACCACACAATTAATTGTATCATAAATAGAATCCATAACGAGAAAATCTAATATCAACTCATTAAATAATTTCAGTATTAGTAAATATATTAAACGCAGCCAATATATTGAACATCTGAGTCAGTGGATGGAAATTTTTCCCAGAAACCAGTTTCTAATAGTGAAAAGTGAAGATTTATTTGCTACTCCTGAAACTACTGTCAATGAAGTTTTTGAATTTTTGGGAGTAGAGTCATATCAACTTCCACAATATCCACAAGTAAATCAAGGTAAATACCCTCCCATCTCTGAGTCAATTCGTCAAACTATGAATGATTATTTTCGACCTTTTAATCAACAATTAGAAGAATACTTAGATAGAAAATTCAATTGGTATTGTTGAATAAATAATTATTCTTACCGCCAAGCGATCGCTCCTTGGCCAAATACTAAAAAAGAGCGATCGCTCCTAGATATAAGCGATCGCTCTTAAAAGGTAGATCGTAAAATTGCAATTAGTAACCTTGAGGTTTTAATGCAGAAACATAGCCTCCATTTGCTTCTGCTGAAGAATAAGCAATTAACTCCGTACAAGTTGATGTACGTCGAGACCAATTCACTGCTATACACTCAGAATCGTTTTCACATAAGTTAGAACATTCTTCTGGGCTAGAAACATCAATAACTGCAAGCTGTCGGCCTCGGATAAATACATCAGGGGACAATGGTCCCATATCCTCTGCCAGAGCTGAGGTTACATTTCCCAGCATCGTACCGAAAAAAACCAATGCTACTAGCATGATTCCTGGGATCATTTTCCACAATCTTTCCATTTGTTTCTCCATATTGGGTGCTTTTCAAAAAATACTTTGAGAATATTTTGATCTCTCCCTCAGATGAAGACCTTTTTCTCTAATATTTTCTTAATTTTTCCTTCTCAGCAACTTTAGCGATCCAATAACTACAGACAATAATTGACCTTTCCTTTAGCATTTGAAAATTTCACTGTGGCAACAATAGTCAGAGTTTTGGTATTTTGAGTAACTAACAAAGCAAAAGTTGCGATCGCTTGAGACAGAATTCAGGAGATAGAAGTCAATAGTCAGGCAAGGATGCAAATAATTCAATTATACCAATTGGAAAAAAGTTGGGTAAATATCCGGAGTAGGGAATTGTAATAAGCAGAATTATCAGACTTCCCTACTTCTGATTTCTGCCATTCAGCAAGCATATAAGAATCTTCGAGCGAAATGGTATTATCCATAGCATGCTAAGATAATGTTGTGAAAATAACTGTATTTTTGAGCAGATAATTTTTATGACTCAAAGCCTTTCCCGAATCATGAAATTTTTGAGATTAGTATTAGTTGCCTTCCTAATGGCAATACTTGTAAATATGGGTATCTCAGTGGCGCATCGTCCACATGATGTTGTCACACACATTGAAGTATCACCAAATTATCAACAAGATCAAACAGTATTAATTGTTGTTAGAAATAACCTGTATCGTTCATCTGATGGAGGCGCTTCATGGCAGCGTATTACTCAGGGTTTAGATTATTCTAGTTTGTTTATCACAGATATAGAGTTGAGCCAGCAAAATGATGGTTTGGCATTTCTGGGAACACGTGGAGATGGAATCTACCGCTCATCAGACAAAGGACTTACCTGGCAAAATACCAGTAAAGGTTTAGATGAACTTGTTATAGACCATATAATTGTTTCACCGACTTCATCAAAGATTGTCCTAGCAAGTATATCCGATCGACTCTACTTAACTCAAAATTCTGGGGAGAGTTGGCAACAGGTCTTCCAAAGTAAAAGTCCTATTGAAACTCTTGGTTTTTCTAATGATGGCAAATTAGTCATTGCTGCCAATACAAAGGAACTTTTGGTCTCTCGCGACAGCGGAGCAACTTGGCAAGCTAGCGATCGCGCTGCATCTGGCGTACCACTAGATAGTCCAATTGTTGCTATTGAGTCTATGGTAGTTGGACCAGTCAGTTCAATGTGGCTGGCGACGGAAACCCAGGGTATTTTTCAAACCACTGACCAAGGCAAAACTTGGAAAAAACAGGTAAGTCCGATTGCCAATGAGCTTGTTAAAGATATCAAAATTATTCCAGGTTCCCAAAATGAACCACAACTGTTTGTTTCCACAGCAAATACTGGGTTATTTTACTGGGATGGCCAAGAATGGCAACCCAGAACTCAGGGACTCATAATCGATCCCCAAGCTGAAGATATGAAGCAACCTAGCTTTACTGAGCTGGAGTTCTCTACAGATGGCAGCGTCAGTTTCCTAGCAGGTTTTGATGGTCTGTTCAAGTCTGAAGATCGTATGATTTATGCGAAGCATTAAAAATCACTATGAAAAATATTGATTATTCTGTAGTTATTCCCATTTTCAACGAATCAGAAATTATCCCTGAACTCTGGCGAAGATTATCAGATGTTTTAGACAGACTTGATGGGAGTAGTGAAGTAATTTTTATAAATGATGGGAGTGTAGATAATTCTTTTGAACTGCTAAAAGAAATAAGTCATAAAAGTCAAGAAGTAAAAATTATTAGCTTTTCCAGAAACTTCGGTCATCAATGTGCTTTATCTGCTGGAATAGATCATGCTAATGGTAAAGCAGTTATTCTAATGGATGGAGATTTACAAGATTCTCCAGAAGCAATTATCAGTTTTTCGCGACTTTGGCAACAGGGATATGATGTGGTTTATGCTATTAGAAAAAACCGCAAAGAAAAATGGTTAAAACGATTAGCATTTAAAAGCTTTTATTACATCCAAAGAAAGTTATCAGGAATTGTAACTCCCATGGATGCAGGAATCTTTTCTTTAATGGATAGAAAAGTTATTCTAACCTTACGGCAAATGCCAGAACGCAATAAATATTTAAGTGGCTTAAGAGCTTATGCTGGATTTAAACAAATAGGAGTTTATGTAGAACGGGGTCCTCGATATAGAGGTGAGCCTAAAGTGTCAGTTTCTAAGTTATTTAAACTTGCTTTTGATGGGATATTTTCTTTTTCTACAATTCCTCTAAAAATGGCAACTATTCTAGGTTTAGTATCGGCAATTGTATCTTTTATTATTGGCTTAATTGGTCTTTACGTTAAATTTATTTTAGGGCAAGAATTTCTCTCCTGGGCTTATGGTTTAACTACTACTTTTTTTATGGGAGGAATTCAACTACTTTCTTTAGGAATTATTGGAGAATATATCGGTCGAATTTATGATGAAGTTCGCCAAAGACCTTACTATATTATTAACGAAAAAATTGGCTTTGAGGAATAAAAGTAATTTGTAAGCATTTCCTGCGGAATGCTGGGCAAACAGTCTTCAGACATTTATTGTCTTGAAATTATTACTATTACCTGGGTAATGATTGATTTGTACAGAGTGATTAGTGCTTTAATTACAACTACTGGAAGGATGGCTTTATAAATTGAATAATATCTTGATTCAAAAAATATAACTTTTTGTTTGTATTTGATTGTTCCTATAATTCATTAGTAATGAAATTCTACCAATTACCATGCATTAATGCTATACTTCAGCTATACTTCAATAGTCAAATATTTACCAAGATTCAAAGTCTGTTTTTAACAATTATTAGTCGGTTAGTGTAGATTATTCCTACTTTTACCTCTCCCCCCACCTCCCACGCTCCCCACACTTCCCCACCGAATCAGGTATAGCAAGATTTTTGAGAAATGGTATTATAGATAGCTGCTTAGGCAATCAAGTTGATGGCGTATTTGAGAAATTAACAAAACTAGATAATAATATCTATATCAAGTCTAAAACTCCTTTCATTAATGGATAATTACCTCTGGTTAAAACCGTAACGGAATTGAATATCAGGAAATTCAAGAGCACTTTTCTCGCATTGGTGATTGGATATGGGTAGGTTTCCTCAGCATCCCATCCTACGGAAAGCTTTCCTATCGGAATGCTCCGCAAACGCAATTCAAGTCGCTCCGCAAAACGACCAAGAGAAAAGAGAATATTCGCCAAGGTCAAGCCTCCTTATTGCAGAGGTACTGAATTGCGCAGTTCCGACCATAGGAGGCTAACTGATAACTGATAACTGAAATGACCCAGATGATTAAAAGAAAAAAAATACTAAACAATAACTTGCTGATTTTACATTTGATCGGCATAGGTTTAGTAATATTGCCAGCAGTTGTAATTGGAATATTAATTATTACTTACAGCGTTAATATTCCCTATTGGGACCAATGGAATCTCATGCCTCATTTATTTATCAAAATTTCCCAAAATTCTTTGTCATGGCAAGACTTAATTGCTCAACATAATGAAAGTAGAAAGCTATTTCCACGTCTAATTTTTCTCGGACTAGCATATTTAACTAACTGGGATGTGAGATATGAAATGCTGGCAATATTTTTGTTAGCTTGTCTAGTTTCTCTAAATATTTATCGCCTCAATAGATTAACCGTAAAATTTAAGATATTCCCAACTTTACTCATAGCTTTTTTAGCAAATATTCTGATATTTTCTGCAATTCAATATGATAACTGGTTTTGGGGAATTCAATTAGTAGTTTTCATGCCTATTGCTTGTATTACTACTGCAATTTCCGTTGTTTATTCTCGCCTCAATCTTAGATATAAATTCTTAATTTGTATGATGCTTTGCATCATCAGCACCTTTTCTTATTCTAATGGCATGATAGCTTGGGTAATTATTTTACCTGTACTAACATTAGTTGCAGCAAAATCAAGGTCAGATTTACTGAAACAAAAATGGTTATTCTTAGGTTGGATAGCAGTTTTTATTACAATATAATTATCTATTTTTATGATTATCGTAAACCAGAAGTTAGCCCTAGTATCATACCAGCATTTCAGAATCCAGAACAAACTTTACAATTTTTCTTAGCCTTTATTGGTTCTCCCTTGGGTTCTGGTTATCAAATATCTCCTCTAATTTATTCGACATTTATTGGTGGAGTAGAAATAGCAATATTTTTCTGTTTATGCCTTTACCTAATCAAACATATTCAAGACAATTCTCTGTTAGAGAGAATGATAGGTTGGATAACGATTGGTTTCTACTCAATAGTTAGTGCTTTAATAACTTCTGTTGGTAGAGTTGGTTTGGGAGTTGAAACTGCTTTGTCTTCAAAATATACAACATTTTCTATCTATCTAATCGTTGCTATTATTCACTTATTACCAATAGTTGTTAGTCATATTTATAGTCAAACATATCTGCAAAAATCCCAAGTATGGCTCCATAAAATTACTGCTGTAGTTGCTATATTGGGATTACTTGTTTTAAATGGGGAATCATTTACTTACAGTCTCAAGGAAATTCAGAGTATATATCAATTAAGAATGGATGGAAAAACTTGTTTGTCATTTATTAATCTCATAGAAAATAAGTATTGTGTTGCAGAAAAAATTTTAAATAATTATGATGATATCAAATATTTAGCCAATCAACTTAATAACCTCGGAATGTTAAAACCTGGTTTAGTTATCGGCGACAATATTGAAGCGATCGCCTCAGCAAACTCGAAGTCGATTGCTACTAAAAAACAGAAAGGTAAAAGGTACGGTTCATTAGATTCAATAATGCCTTTAAATAATTGGTATTTTGTCAATGGTTGGGCATTTTTACCAGAGCGAAATGAACCTGCTGATGCCATTATTTTAACTTATAAAAATCAAGCAGATGATTGGATTATATTTGATATTTTAATGTCTGCTCAAACTCCCAGAGAAAGTTTAGTTCAACTATTTAATAATCCTGCATATTTGAATGCTGGTTGGGAAAAAACAATTGCTGGTAAGCTTTTACCAAAAGGTCAGTGGAAAATTTCAGCTTGGGCGTTTGATGCTAAAGTAGGTAAAGCTTATAAATTAGATAGAAATCATCTGATTAACAAAAATTAAGTGTTGTTTACTATAGTTACTTACCGAAAAATTAAGGTTTAAAGCCTCTCACTCGCCGTGGAGAAAAAAGCGGTCGGAAAGCGGAGCATTCCGAAGGATGGGATGGCGAACTTCGAAGCGGCTCTGTCAAGAGCGGGTCTCCTCGCTTGCCTCCAATCGACCAAGACAGCGGTCGGAAAGCGGAGCATGACCTAGGATGGGATGGCAAGGTTTCCCTCTGAATGCAGAGCCGCGTTTCATGTCGCGTTTGCGCAATTATTCCGTAGGAAAGCGAAACACAATTCAAGTCGCTCCGCGTTTCGCTGCGCGACATGAAAAACGCGCGTTGTGCGGAACGCTAAACGCCATATCCAATCTCCCAAGAGAGAACAAAAAAAGTCCTTTA
>NZ_JAAHGT010001489.1 GCF_010672385.1 Okeania sp. SIO2F4 | reverse complement strand
CCTTTGTCCGTCAAATATTTGCTACAACCATTACTTTAGCAACTACAGCTCTCTTCACCACTGGAGATGCTGCTGCAATATCTATCAGCTCCACAGTTAAAGCTGACCCTAATACAGTGCCAACAACTGGCACTTCTCTACAAGATGGAGATTTTCGGCTTACTGGTTCGGCTGGTCGCTTAGGTGATGGACTCGATGACATAGCTTTTTGGGATTTTGATTTTAATGGAGACCCCAATGTAGATATTTTTAAGAATCTAATTGACTCAGGCTCTTCTTTGTTGTCAGCAAACCTTTCACTGACAATGACACCAATGAATTCCTTATCTACCGATACTACAGGTATAACCCGCCTTATCGGACCTGCTGTTTGGCTCCAAACTGTGTCCGATATTCCTGCTGTGGGAGAGACGGGCATACTTGAGATTGACCTTTTTAGTCCTTTAATTGGTCCTAACAACCTTCGATTTACTGCTGAGAAAATTTTATCGGCTTTCAACTCTGGCACTCCTAACAGTATCCCTTGGTTTTTTCAGGATGATGCTCGGATTTCTTCAGCAACTCTTGAGTTAGTAGTAGATTCTTCATCTTTAGAAGAAACTTCAATTCCTGAACCTAGTTCTATATTTGGTCTAGGGGTATTAGGTGTGGCTTTGTTGATCAAGCGGAAGCAAAGTGTTTGAGTCGGTTATTAGTTTAGGATTTACGCAAACAGGACTTATTTCTGTCATTACGAGCGACAGCGTTTGCGTAGCAGTCCGTCAGGATAGTAATCTCAAATCCTAATTTTTCGTAGCTCATGCGTAAGTCCTATATATTTTACAACTGCCTGAACACTACTTGATAAAATTTTCACAATTACTTTTGATTTATGTGAAAAATTATTAAGGAATAAATTATATACATCCGAATTTTGCACGATTTTTCTGTCTAGGGCTGATGTATAAATGTAGGCTTGTTCAAATCTAATTTTGCACGATTTTTCTGTCTAGGGCTGATGTATAAGTCGTTGTTGCCGCCGCTGCTGTCGCGCGATCCCTGGAGATCGACCTCGAAGTAGTACTTGAGCCAGGGCTGGTAGCCG
>NZ_JAAHGT010001488.1 GCF_010672385.1 Okeania sp. SIO2F4 | reverse complement strand
TGTAGACCTATACTTATATTGCTATTAAGTATAATTTGGCCTATAATTAGCCTAGCACAGTTGCCTCGTTTTGATTCTCCTATACCTAAATCCCCTTCTCAAGAAAAAAAGTCTTCGACCCTATTACCATCAAATACTCTTCAAAGTCAGCCAAGTCAGCTTTCTGAGCAATCAATTGTTAATGGCTCAACAGCTCCTTTACCTAGAGAAAGACAATTATCTCTTGGAATTATCAAACTTGTGAATGGTTTTGTCAATATTAAACTCACAAATAAAACTGCTGCTCAAATTTCCTATGAGGTGATTGGAGATACCACACAACGTCAGTTATCAGGAAAATCCGAAGTTATTTTAAGGACATTGAAAGTGCCTGTGAATATTACTTTTTATCGGGAGAAGGGAGGCTTTTTATTGATTCAACCACTGTTCATTGCTGAAAAGGGTATTTTAGAGCTGATTATGACTGAAACTAATGATTTTAATTTGGATAAATCTAGTTTGTTAATTGAGGAAACTGGAAGTTTATTTTTAAATTAGTTATTGCTTAAATGGTAGTTTTTTTAATTATATAGCAATCCCCAAAAAGCCTGATGTACGCGCATTCGTTGGTTTTAGAGAAGATTTAACACTTAACACTTAATAGGGAATAGGGAATAGGGAACATAATACAAATAAAAATATGTGTACCTCATTAGGTACAGAAACGCTATATAGATTTTTTGACTAAATTTGTTGATATATTTCCTCAATAATTTTTGATAAATAGGGTTTGCTGATTAAATAGAAAAGCCTTTACAGGTAAAAGTTTCAGCTTTTTTGTGTCGAAAAAAAGTGCAAGCTTTTAGGTATCTGAGATTCAAAAACTTAGTATTTTGGGCAGCTGATTAAATAGAAAAGCCTTTACAGGTAAAAGTTTCAGCTTTTTTGTGTCGAAAAAAAGTGCAAGCTTTTAGGTATCTGAGATTCAAAAACTTAGTATTTTGGGCAGATTAAGTGTAGAAAGACCAAGGGATAATTTTCCCTCCTACCTCCTCTGTAATTTCCATTTCTTCTGACTCCTGACTCCTAACTCCTGACTCCTGACTCCTACCCTTAC
>NZ_JAAHGT010001487.1 GCF_010672385.1 Okeania sp. SIO2F4 | reverse complement strand
TGGAAAAGGTTGTAGATGAAAAACTAGGCCATAAAGGTATTTACCCAAATGTGGACTTTTACTCTGGTCTTGTTTATCGAAAATTAGGAATATCTAGTGATTTATTTACACCAATATTTGCTATTGCTCGTGTAGCTGGTTGGTTAGCTCACTGGAAAGAGCAATTGGCAGCTAATCGGATTTTCCGTCCTACACAAATTTATACTGGAGACCATAATGTTTATTATAAACCTATTCAAGAACGTTAAGTATTTTAGAATTTAGAATTTAGAATTTAGAATTCAGAATTCAGAAGTCATATAGCGCGTAGCGAAGCGTGAACAGGGAATAGGGAATAGGGAATAGTAGACTGATAAAGGGTTTTAGGATTTATAAATGTCAAGAGCCTTAATGCGTAGCGCTATAAAGTTAAATTATTACTGTTTGACGACGCACTGAATTTGGAATTGAGAAATTGTTTTTTCGGCTTTCCTCTACATGAAACGGTACAGGAAATGAAAAGTTGAGCTTCTCTGGAAGAAACAGCATGACAGAGGGAAAAAACTCATAAGTGCCTAGCATAGATTGTTCAGGATAAACAATATCTCAAGAGCAACTTCGGGAAGATATCAAAGATGTGGCTACAAATAGATTTTTGTAACCTATGAATATTTTTGTTTCTATCTTTATAATAAACTCGATCATATTAGCCGGATTCTTTAGCAGACAGATTTTGATTGAGAAGAAAATTCCACGGCTTTTCCCCAGTATGGATAACCAAAATGTCAAAGACAACCAAGTAAAATTAACCAGTCAGACTCAAGAATTGTTGTACTCCAAAGTTCTGCTTTATACCAGTGCTGTTGGCATTATGGGGGGATTGGTTGCTATAGCTTACTACTTTGTTTTAGAACAGTTTTTAGTGTTGGTATGGGAAACAGGGAAGCATTACTTCACAGGAATTTTTCCAGATTGGTTACCAGCATGGAATTACACCTGGATAGTGGCAACAATTGGGGGATTTGGTGTTGGTTTGTGTCTCTATTTCTTTGGTCAACCTGGAGAGATGGCTAAGGTGATTGATAAAATTCACGATCCTGGTCGTTTGGACCCAAGTCAAACAA
>NZ_JAAHGT010001486.1 GCF_010672385.1 Okeania sp. SIO2F4 | reverse complement strand
TATTACTTTTGCTACTTAATGACTTGACAAACTACTAGAAAATATTAATTTAATAAGTAACTCCTTTTGGTTTGACCTGGGGGGTATTAAAAACAAGGATTTTTGGTGTTGGTGAATGAAGGTATGACTTTAGGAGTCAGAAGATAGCAATAAAGTGTTTTACTACTCACAATAGTGGCTAGATTCTGATACCTAAAATTAGCAATACTGGAATTTAGAAAAACACAACTTCCTCAAAATAGTTTGGATAATTTTTATGGAGACACAACCTGTTAACACTAGCTTAATGGAAATTAATTCGACACAGGATTATTCAGATAGTTCATCTTGTTTAAAAGCAATCTATCGACAACTTTTTAAATAAAACCGAAATTTCTATTTATTTCATAATTCTATACTATATTCATTGTTTTTAGCAGGTGAGTTAACAACCCGCGACATGATTTGTGAGTTGCTTTGTTCAGAAATGTACAGAGACTATATTCTCGAAGTTAATAGCAACTATCATTTTGTTAGTCTTTGTTTTGAAGGAGTTATTGGTCGTCCACCAGAACAACTGGAAAAGTATAAGTGGAGTTCTTTTTTAGCAACAGAAGGTCTCAGAGCTTTTGCAGAACAATTGACAGGAAGTGATGAATATATAGCAGCTTTTGGTGACGATATTGTGCCAAGTCGCCGTTCTCTAAAGCTTTTTTCTAGCGATCAAAATCTTCCTGCTTTACCTAAAGAACAAAGTATTAAACGCTATACAGGACCAGGGAATATTAATCAGAATAAACCACACTATTATGGTAGTGTTCTGCGTTGGAAAAATGGAAATCCACCCGTCCTTGTCCGTCAAATTTTTGCTATTATAGCTGTTGCATTCGGCATTGAAGTTATCAGGATATTTGTGACAATTGCCATTGCTGCTTTCAAGACAGGTTCTTTTTAAGATTTCTGTGTTAAAAAGATTTAAAATATTCACAAAAAAAATTCAGTTTATCCCGTTTTAATTAGTGTTTTAATCAATTAAGGAGAAATTAACATGATTCATTTAATGACACTTGCTGCTGCTGTTCCCCATACTCCTGAGTGGAGTCCTATAGTGGGAATGGTAATGATT
>NZ_JAAHGT010001485.1 GCF_010672385.1 Okeania sp. SIO2F4 | reverse complement strand
AAAATTTACATGATTATACCGCAAGAAAAGTTAAGAAGCTGACCAAAGAATGCAACCGGAGATTTATTCGGTGCAACCTGAGTTATTAGAAATTTCCATTGCTAAAGCGCCAATTCGTAATCCCAGACTGAGGTATAGTCGAGAAGTTAACCTTTTGTGTCCGGATGGGGAATTTTCAACCGTTACTCGCGCTCAACTGGATGTTCTACGAGAAGAGTTAGGTTTATCCCTAGAAGATACGACTGTAATTGAGCATGAGGTTTTAAGACCTATTCAACAATATAATAAAAATTTGCAAATATTTGAAGATAACTTAAGGGAGGAAATTAACCGTGTACTTTCTGAGTGAGAAGGTTCAAATGAACTTGAAGAGTTTACAAAAATCTTTGCAGCTAAAAGATGAAGATGTAGCCAAAATTTACCGTAAACTGGGAAAAGAATTGCAAGAGCAAAGTAAACTTAATGAAGGGATCGCTTTGTATAAGGAAGCTATTCGCAACGACCCCATTAGTGCAGAAGTTTATAACGATTTAGGAGATGCTTTGTATACTCAAAATAAAGTGGAAGAAGCTAGCGCTGCTTATCAAAAAGCTATTGACCTAAAACCAGAATTTGCAGAAGCACACAAGGGGTTAGGGGATACTTTGACCCATCAAAATTCATTGGAAGCAGCTATTAATAAGTATCGGGAAGCAATTCGCCTTAAACCAAATTTTGCTGAAGCTTATAGAGATTGGGGCGATGTATTGTATACTCAAGGTAAAATGGATGCAGCAATAGCTAAATATAGAGAAGCAATTGAACGTAATCCCGATGATGCTTATGCACATAGTTTCTTAAGGAATGTTTTAGAAGAACAAGGATTTTTAGAAGAAGCAGAAATTGAGTTTAAAGTAGCCAAAGTAAAGCTTAGAGAAACAATTCAACGTAATCCTAAAGATGCAAAAGCTCATGTTGAGTTAGGAAATCTGCTTTGGAGTGAGCATTTACTAGAAGAAGCGACTATTGAGTGCAAAAAAGCAATTGAACTCAATCCCCGCAATGCAGTGGCTTATGGTAATTTGGGTTGTATATGGCACACTCAAAATAAGCTAGAGGAAGCTGGGAG
>NZ_JAAHGT010001484.1 GCF_010672385.1 Okeania sp. SIO2F4 | reverse complement strand
TAAGTAGGTCGGCGGGAAAATTTCTCACTATGTAACGAAAAGTTACATTAAAGTTCAAGAGTTAAATTTAATACGTTCTGTACTGTATTGTCCTCTTTCTCCCCTCCCTATCACTCCATCCATGACTGCATAAGCAAGATCTAACTCATCGTCAAACATCTGTCGCGATCATTCATCTTGTTTCAAATGTTGCCACTCCAATTCAATTGGGTTCATCTCAGAACAATATTTAGGCAGAAAAAATATGTATAAGTACTATTACTCTCATACGTCCTAATTTTTCTGCTTCTTGAGCTTCTGGCTCCATCATCTGGATGTAAGATTTGCAATTGACACCACCAATAACTAGGCCATAAACAAAGCTGATTAAAGGCTGAAACAGCCCAATAATACTTAGTCTACGACCACGGCGCTTTGTCTGTTCCTGGCATTTTTGTTCTCCACGTTGGTAATATGTGTAACTCGGCTCACTCCACATACAAAAACCTGATTCATCCAAATATTTCAGGTCTATTTCTCCTGTTGCAGCAGATAGCTCCAGCATCTCTAACTCAGCCTGCTTGATCGCTCTTACTTCTGGATCTTGTTTCCCTTTGTGGCTTTTTCTTGTTCTTTTCGCTTAGGACCCCCTTTTTTTGAGTATCCGTCTTAAGCGATCGCGACTCAATTTTATTTGGCGATCGCTAGCTAATTTTTTCGCTAATTGGCCAGAGTTATATGTACGTTGCTCTTTTGTTAGGCATTGTTCTAGAAAGACTATATCTTCTTGAGACCACTTTGGTTTTCCCCCTCGCCCTGGTCGGTCCCAAAGTCCTTCTCAGCCTAGTTTCTGCCATTTATGCAATACTGTTGTGAGTGTTTGTGAACTCCAGTTAAAGTGAGCTGCTATTTTTTCGACATACCAGCCATGGGCATTGAGCCTGATTACCTGTGCTCGGTCTTTGACTTTCTGTGGTACATCCTCAGTTCTAAGCTTCAGTAGTTTTTGGTCTTGCTCACGAGTGAGAAAAATCCTGAAACGAGCGCCCATAAAAAAATCACCTTGATAGATCAACTTTCCGTATTTACTTATCTTTACATAGTTTGATTTTTTCGTGCCTACCTACTTA
>NZ_JAAHGT010001483.1 GCF_010672385.1 Okeania sp. SIO2F4 | reverse complement strand
AAATTCCACCAATAATATATTTTTGGCAGTTAGTTAAAGAATTAATTCCAGGAGGAGTCAGGAAAGTTAAAAGTCAAAAGTCAAAAGTTAAAAGTAATCTGTAATATCAAATCCTGATAATTAGTTTTTGGGTGGTGGTGCATTGTAATGGTTGTCTATTTTGACATCCTCTCCGGCCTGTTAGCGTTAGCGAAGCTCCTCTGCAAGAGGCAGCTCCTCTGAAAGAGGCAGGCGTGGAGATTCCTACCGAACCGAAGCTCCTCGGTGGGTTGACGTCTCATTGGCTGCTGCTACTTTGGCAGTAGTCTTACACTTGCCTCCACGTCCGTTTCTCGTCTCCGTTAGCGCAGCTCCTCCGGAGGAGGCATGCCCAAGGAGCGACTAATATATTTATTGCTGCATTGGTATCGCGATCATGCTTGCTGCCACAGCTCAAACACTCCCATTGTCTGATTGACAGGTCTAATTTTCCACCTTTAAACCCACAACATGAGCAAGTCTGACTCGTTGCTTCCCACCTATCAATTACTCTAAAATCACGACCGTATTTTTCAGCAATTCCATCTAACAGTGTCCTAAATTGTCTCCAACCTAAATCTGATATGGCTCTGGATAATTTACGGTTCTTAATCATACCAGAAACGTTGTCATACTTCTAAAATAACTGTTTGGTTTTCACGAATTATTTCAGTAGATAATTTATGCAGAAAATCTGTTCTTGTATCTTTCAATTTGCCATGGAATTTAGCAACTCTAACCCTGGCTTTTTCATACCTTTTAGACCCCTTAGTTTTATGAGATAATGACTTACTTAATTTTCTTAACTTCTTAATTCGTTTTTTGAGTGGCTTAGGAGCATCAACCTTTGTACCGTCGCTGAATGTAGCAAAGGTTTTAATACCTAAATCTATGCCTACTGAATTATCAGTTTGAGGTAAGATTTCTGGTTGTATTTCTACTACAAAACTCAAGAAATATCTATTGGCTGAATCTTTGATTACTGTTACTGATGATGGAGGAGCAGGTAACTCCCTCGACCAAACTATTTTTAGTTTTCCAATCTTAGCGTTGCTAGGAACTTTATGCTGACCAATCTTAAAGCCACCCTTTCTA
>NZ_JAAHGT010001482.1 GCF_010672385.1 Okeania sp. SIO2F4 | reverse complement strand
GGAAAAAAGACTAAAAGAATTTGCCCAAACCCTTGACATGAAAAATGAAAAAGGTAATCAAAAAGGCTGGCAAATGAAACGTCAAAGTCTAACCCTAGCTCGCTATGCTGACGACTTTGTTATCCTACACGAAGACATCAAAGTAGTGTTGCAAGCAAAAGCCGTAATACAGGAATGGTTAAACCAGGTAGGATTAGAACTAAAACCAGAAAAGACCAAAATTGCCCACACCTTGGAAGGATATGATGGGAACTCACCCGGATTTGACTTTCTAGGATTCACAATCAGGCAATGGAAAGTCAAGTCAACCAAACAAGGATTTAAAACACTGATAAAACCATCCTCTAAAAGTGTAAAAACTCACTATCGGAAATTGGCAGAAATATGTGATTCAAACAAATCCGCCCCACTTAGGGCTTTAATTGCCAAATTAAATCCGGTAATCAGAGGATGGGCTAACTACTACTCAACCATAGTCAGCAAAGAGACATTTCAAAAACTTGATAGCCTCCTGTGGAAAAAACTATGGAGATGGGCAGTTAGAAGACATCCAAACAAGTCTAACGCCTGGGTAAAGAAAAAGTATTTTAACCAAATTGGAACCAGAAGCTGGATTCTAAATGATGGTGAATATGTACTAAACCAACACGCAGATGTTCCCATAATACGGCACATCAAAGTGAAAGGTAATAAATCACCCTATGATGGCAATTGGACATATTGGAGTAGCCGAATCGGAAAACATCCCGGCGTAAGGAAGGAAGTTACAACGCTATTAAAACGGCAAAAAGGTAAATGCGCTCACTCCGGTTTAACCTTTAGACCAACGGATTTAATTGAGGTTGACCACATCATTCCCAGGTCTGAAGGCGGTGACAATACTTATGGAAACAAACAACTGTTGCACCGACATTGCCATGACTCTAAAACTGCCAAAGATTTGAAAGTAGTTAACCATTAGGACTCATTAAGTCCGAAGGTGGAATTTTAAGGATGTACCCATGAAAAGGGACGCTTAGGAGAGGAGCCGTGTGAGGTGAAAGTCTCACGCATGGTTCTGAAGACGAGCAGACCCCATAAAGGATTACCCGGAAATGGGTTTGCTTAGTTCAACAA
>NZ_JAAHGT010001481.1 GCF_010672385.1 Okeania sp. SIO2F4 | reverse complement strand
CAATTAAGGCTAAACGGGGTACTTGACCCGAACGAGTTAGAAACCAAAGAAAACCTAAATAGGGAAATAAAGAAAGAGCAAATAAAGTATCTTTAGAAATCATATTTTTAGAAGTAGTTGTGCTTTGAAAAATTTCCTAGTTTAAAGAGGCAAAAACAAACAGGGAATTCAATTGAAATAGTAGGGGCGGGTTTCACAAGTTAGTTAAGGAGTTTCACATAAACTTAGCTAAACCCGCCCCCCGCATTTAACCGCTCATACCATATTTTGATGTTGTAGAAAAGAGGGCGGGTTTAGGTAAATCTGAGATCAAACAGGGAAATATCTGATTAAACCCGCCCCTACGATAGATTAATTATTAATTATTAATTATTAATTATCTATTACTCCCTTTTTACTATCATAAAATATCCACCAAGCAGCAGCTAATAGGGTAAAGTTTCCTAATAAAGTCATTGATGCTTGGAGAGTAACTAACCATTCTAAATTAGGGTCATTATCAAAATAATGCCAAGTACAAGCACACATAGCACTAACTAATGCAGGTAACATGGCAAAAGATAGACTATACCAGACACGGTTGTGGGTAATATTACCATAAATCGAAATAAACCAGATAGCAGCTACCCATTCGATAACGCTGGAAACATGAATAATCCAAGTAGGAATTGACAAAGCATGCATATTTAAAAATTCAGATTTTTTGGGTCTTAACTTTGGTATTCTACAACTTTAACAGGACTTACTAAACTAAACAAGAAACCCGGTTTATTTCCCTAAGTTGTAAATCACAAAACTTCGTTGATCAACCCGGTTTCTGTGTAAATCCTAGTTAAATTAAAATAGGAAATAACTTAAACAAATGCAGGGAATTTTATGTGGTTACTACGGAAAAGGAAATGGTGGGGATGAGGCATTATTAGCATCTTTGTTGCAGATGTTGCCTGATAATATTCAACCTTATGTTTTGTCTGGCAACCCCTCCGAAACGAAAAAACGCTACGGAGTTGAAGCAGGCGATCGCTTCAATACTTTTACCATTCTCCAAGCAATGCCAGATACTAAGCGTAATTTTTCTGGTGGTGACAGCCAATCTTCTACTTGCTTGAAAGAAATTA
>NZ_JAAHGT010001480.1 GCF_010672385.1 Okeania sp. SIO2F4 | reverse complement strand
AAGCAGACTATCAAGCAATGCCAGAATCGAGTATCTCAACAAATTTTGATGATAATAGATCGAAACAGCGCAGATTTTTTTAGCAGCGAACGAAGTTTATAAACAGAACCCATCAAAGTTTAATGCTCGTCCTCGTCTTCGGTGGATATAAAAACAAAATAACGGGAAGAAACATTCTAGTTTATACAACACAAGTCATCAGCAAAAGGCAACTTAAAACTTGGAATTATTAATCCCAGTAAAACAGGGATTTATCTAAAAACATTAGTACCTACTTCACACTCTCAAACAAGTTCGGATCGTCCGTAGACTTAACCATTATGTAATTGAGGTGATTTATGAAAAATCCGAAAAACAATACAAGCTAGAGAAAAATCGTTGCGCCAGTATTGATATAGGATTAAACAACTTAGCTACATTAACTTTTAATAAGCGCCGGAATTAAACCCAAGAGTGATCAATGACAGACCGTTAAAATCTATCAATCAATACTATAACAAAGTTAAGAGCTTCCTACAGTCTCAACTCCAGGAAAATCAATCAAGTAAGAGGCTGAAAAAACTTATCTTAAAAAGAGAATTTGCTCATCAATGATTATCTCCATAAATCATCTCGTTTAATTATTGATACTCTAATTAATCAGATGCAGAGGAACATGATAATAGGACACAATGAAGACTGGAAGCAGAAGATAAACCTAGGTAAAAAAAACAATCAAAATTTTGTATCTGTTCCCTATAATAAGTTAATTGAAATGTTATCTTATAAAGCTAAGATGGTAGGGATAAAAGTAATTCTTACTGAAGAATCTTATACATCAAAAGCAAGTTTTATGGATAATGACTTGATTCCAGTTTACAAAAAAGGTAAGAAAAATCAAGTCACTTTTTCCTGACGGTTTCCAATCATCGGGTTTCTCACCATAAATAGGCAGATGGTCACCATCTAAAAATGAAGCTATACTTGTATAACTCTCTTGGTGTTTCTATAAATATTATTCCATATTCATCCCACAACTGAGCTATTCTTTCTTTGAGTCTAGCTGTAGGAATTGGTACAAATTATGAATTACTTTTATGACCATTATCTATTTGATTTTTCTGACTTTTATTCCAACCAA
>NZ_JAAHGT010000148.1 GCF_010672385.1 Okeania sp. SIO2F4 | reverse complement strand
AACAAAGGGATATTTGCTGAATAATTAATTGTATTCCTCGCATTTGTTGTGCATAAGAAGGCATTCCTTGCCGACGTACAGGCCATTTTCCAAAAAGATTAGAAACCTTAACAATAGTACCTGGAGCAATAGCAACTCTTTCAGTTTCAACAGCCTTTCCTTGCTCGTTATAAACAACTCGCCAACCTTCATTTTCATTCTCTGAAAGAGGTGATTTAGGACGACTTAATATCTCTAAATTTGAGAGATTAGCTAAACTATGAAGTGCCTCTCCACGAAATCCCAAACTGGTGATTTTTGTGAGGTCTTGAAGATTAGTAATTTTGCTCGTACTATGAGGATTTGCTGCTTGTTTTAAATTAGCTAAATTCATACCCATTCCATTATCAGAAATTTGCACTCGCCACTGTTCAGAAATGATAGAAATTATGATGCGAGTTGCACCAGCATCAAGAGAATTTTCTACTAATTCTCGTACTACTGCTGCCAAAGAATCAATCACTTCTCCAGCGGCGATTAAATTGACAACTTCTTTAGGTAAAGTTTGAATTTTAGATTGCATTTGTAGACACAAATTTAGCCACGGATGTACGGATTAGTGCAGCAGGGTGCGTTTTGCTGAACAACATGAAATATAAACATATTTTAAATAGTTTGGATAAATATAAGTTGATAGTATATTATGTTCATAACTACTATAACTATATAAGAGCATAAAATTTCTGTCAAATAATAACGATTTAATTATACTCGATCAAATTATTGAAGAGAAAATTAATGACACATTATCTAACAATTCAAAAGAAGATTTTTTTGAATTATTCTCTTTTGAACAATCATTAAAAGAGTATGATCTATCTAATGAAGAAATAGATTCTGGTAGAGTAGATGGAGGTAATGACGGAGGTATAGATGGTTTTTTTGTTTTTGTAAACGATGAACTATTTTATGAACTTCCTTCATTAGAGGATATTAAAAATATTAAAAATATTACCCGAAAACCACAAATAGAAGTTTACTTAATTCAAACCAAAACATCGAAATCATTTCAAGAAACAGCCATAGATAAGCTTATTGTCACTACACAAAAACTATTTGATTTATCCCTAGACATAAAAAATCTAGAAAATATTTATAATGATATGCTTCTAGAGAAGATAGAAATATTCCATACACTATATAGAAATTTAGCTAGTAAGCATCCAAGCTTAAAAATTAATTATATCTATGCAAGCAAAGGGGATACGTCACAAATTAATAGCCAAGTAAAGTTTAAAGTTGAAACACTAAAAGAGCAAACCAAAAAATATTTTCCACCTTCTGAGGTAGAATTTAAGTTTATCGGTGCCAGCGAACTACTGAAAATATCTAGGAAAGAGAAAAGCTATAATTTAGAATTAAAGTTTATAGAAAATTATATATCTAGGTTAGATAACAATTCAGAGAATAATTTAAACAAAGGTTACATTATTCTCTCTAAGCTTAAAGACTACTATCAATTTGTGACTGATGAACAAGGTAATTTACGAAAGTATATATTTGAGTCAAATGTGCGAGATTATCAAGGTAATAATATAGAGGTTAACAAGGATATTAGAAACTCTCTTGATTCCCCTCATAAAGATATAGATTTTTGGTGGTTGAATAATGGTATAACTATACTAGCATCTAATGGAACAACTAAAGGAAAAGTCATTAGCCTTGATGATGTTCAAATAGTAAATGGTCTACAAACAACGACAATTTTATATCAATACATGAATGTTTTAAATAAAAAGAATAATAACGAAAAATCAACCGTTCGGAACAATCAAGATGACAGAGCAATACTAATTAAAATCATCTTTACAGAAGACCAGGAATCTAGAGATAAAATTATTAAAGCAACTAATTTTCAAACTCCGATTCAAGCATCTTCTTTAAGAGCTACTGATTCTATCCAGAGAAATATAGAAGATTACTTTTTACGACACGACTTATTTTATGATCGTCGGAAAAATTTTTATAAAAATACAGGTAAACATTCTAAAAAAATAGTGGGAATTCCTTATTTAGCTCAGGCAATAACTTCTATTGTTTTTCGTGAACCACATAGAGCAGCGTCTAGCCCAAACACAATAATCAAAGCGGATAATAACTATAAAAAAGTCTTTAATGAATCGATAAATATGAAAATTTACTTCTTTTGTGCTAAATTAGTAAAAACAATAGAAGATTGTATTAGTTCGCCAGATTTTTCAGAAGTAAAGAATTGTCTAAAGAATCAGTCTCTTAAGAAGTCTAAAACAACAATTAGAACTTTAAAATTCCACATTGCAATGCTATTTACTATCAGACAACTAAAAACAGCAATTTATCAAGTAAAAGATGTAGAAGAATTAAGCTTACCCGAAGATAGTAAAGTTATTTTTAAAGTGATTAAAGAAATTGATACTTGGACAGATGAGTATTTGAACACTTCAGAGGACTATCCTTCTTTAAATAAAGCAATTAAACGCAAAGATTTTACAGATTTTCTAGTAAATAAAGTTAATTAATCATTCGATTTGATTGGCAAAACCATAGCATTACTGGGGGAGCAAAGTGTTGAAAGTTTGTATCAATCTCCCAATATTTCATCAACAGTAAAAGTTACATTAGGCAAAGCTTGAATTGTCACAGTTTCACCCCTTTGAAAAGTCTGTACAATTTCATAACCATTCGCAGTAGGTTGTCGGTAAACTTCCAGACATTTTTCAGTCAGATTCACCAACCAAACTTCAACAATATTATTCTCAGCATATAAGGGAATTTTTACTTCTTGGTCATATTTAACTGTTGTATCTGAAACTTCTATCAGGAGAAATACATTTTCTGGTTGAGGATGTTGAGTCTCATAAAAATCTGGTCGTCGTTGCAGCAAACTTACATCTGGTTGTGGTTCAGAATTATCGTTCAATTTTATAGGATTTTGTACTCTCACAGTAACAGTTTTTGCTAAACGTAAAATAAACAGTTCGGTAAGACGTTTCACACAAGCTGCATGAGGAGGACTAATAGGGTACATTACCAGAATTTCTCCTCGGATTAATTCTAATCGTTCATTTTCAGTTAATATTCCTGCCTCAAGCATTTTATAACACTCATCTACAGTAAATAATCGTCGCAATAATTCTACAGACATTATCAACTCCTTGAGAATAATTAATTATATGAATTTATTCTACAGAAATTATCAACTCCTTGTGTGCTACCCAAGCATTAAGCAATAACTTCTACTAATTCAAACAGAAGTGAAAACTGCTATAATTTTCAAAACCTGTACTTACAGTAACAGGACTTACCGAATTATTAATTATTAATTGTTAATTAAATAATTGTGGTTTAAAGCCTCCCCTTGGATAGGGGAAAAAAGCGGTTGTTTGCGGAGCATTCCGAAGGATGGGATGGCGAGGTCCCCTCGCTTGCCTCCAATCAACCAAGAGAGCGGTCGTTTCGCTTCGCGACATGAATTGCTCGCAGTCCGTCAGGATGGGATGGGGAGGTCTCCGTTCCCTCCGGGACGCTACGCGAACTTCAAAGCTTTGCGAAGCGCAAACGCTGGCCTCCAATCTCCCCTTGAGAAGAAATGATATTTCCCAATCTTCAATTGGTGTAACGGTTTTAACCTTCTTGTAATTATCAATTATCCATTATCAATTATCAATTAATGAAACAGAGCTACTACATATAGCGGAAAAAACTATATCGTTATAGTTTTTGAACTCTATATATACGGTCTTTGCGTAAGTCCTAAGTAATAAAAAAATATAAATAGGGCTTGCTGAAACCATCTAAAAGCATGGATAGATAAAGGTTTTAGGCTTTTTTTCGCTCAAAAAAGTCTGGCTTTTTCTGCTTGATCGAGCAGAAAGTTAGGGTTTTGAGCAGAATAATTGCAGAAAAATTAAGGGATAAAATATTCAACTAACTCCTCACTCATTACCCATTTCTCCAGTCTCCAGTCTCCAGTCTCCTGTCTCCTCCCCTCACCCATAAGAGTTTTGAGCGCAAACCCTAAATATTGTTGATTTATTTTAAATATTAATAAGAAAGCTTACAATTTGGTTCTGTTACTACTAATAGCCATTAAAATAACTGAATTTAAAATTAGTCTTTAAAATAAGCGAGCAATGGTTTCAAACTCCTCCAACTCCGAACAATCTCAGCCAGAAAAAAAACCTCCGCATCAACTGGAAGAGGAAGAAATACGACGCGATATTATGTTGAGAGGTAGGGAATTTACCCTGGCTGATATTATTGGTCAAGAAGGTGGTTCTTTTATGAAAGGGGAATCTCCAGTTCCCAAACTGGTGCAGGTCAAGACTGAAATTAATACTTTAATTAGCCAGAATTTGCAGGATGTCTCAGGAATTTTACAAGCAGTTCTATATAGGTGGGTTGAGGAAGATACAGCCCGAATTAGTAAACATTTAGATGCACCATTGCAGGCTTTATTAGAATTATTGAAATCCATTTTGGAAAATCCCCCAATCCTTTATGAGCTAGTACGTCAGGTCGATATGCTGTGGGGAGAAATGAATAATGAGCGACCTTATTTTCAGCGTCCGGGACAGCAACCTCATCCCGATGATGAATATACCCATGAATCAGTTTATCAACAGCTTGTTGAACTTACCTTTTGCCTCAATTCTAAGCCTGAGCAAGATTGACTTTAGAAGGTTTGAGTATTTCAACAGTTATGACAGATAGCTAACGCAGCATTTTGCCCCCCAAACCCAAAACTCAAACACAAAACATTTTCCACCAGAGACTCACGACCATACCTCACCAAGTCTAAATCAAATTCTGCCTCATTTAATCCTACACACGGAGGTAAAATCTTATGTTCGATCGCCATCAAACAAAATGCTGTCCCCAATGCTCCAGATGCTCCCAATGTATGACCCGTCGCTCCCTTTGTCGAGCTAACTGCCACTTTGTGAGTAAAAATTTGCTGAATTAAATTAGCTTCGTGGCGATCGTTTAATTGAGTTGCCGTTCCGTGAGCATGAACATAGTCAATATCTTCAGCAGATAAACCGCTTCTTTCCAAACATTGAGCGATCGCCAATATTGCACTTTTGCCACTAAAATCCGGTGCATTACCATAAGTTGCATCATTTGTCAAACCAAAACCCCGAATTTGACCATAAATTTTAGCCGATCTTTGCCGTGCAAATTCAGCAGACTCTAATACCAAAATAGCTGCTCCTTCCCCCAAAACTAACCCTTCCCGATATCGGTCAAAAGGATAAGCACCTGTTTGAGCCAAAGCCCCCATTTTTCTAAATCCTGCTATAGTAAGAGGTGTAATAGGAGATTCCACAGCACCCGCAATAACCTGTTGACATTGACCAGTTTGAATTAACTCAACAGCACGAGCGATCGCCCATATCCCTGTAGCACAAGCAGCCATTGGAGCCAAAACAGTGCCTTTTGTACCGATCTGACTAGCAGCAAAAATAGCAGGTTGATGGGGCAACAGATTAATAAATGAGGTGTAATCTTTTTCCAAATTATCTGGCTGACTATCTCCAATAAGCTGCTTTTTTGCAAATTTTTCTAGCATTCCTTGATAGCCACGACTCGAACCTATGACTATACCACATTCAGGTAGTGGAAGTGTCAAACCCGAAGATTTGACAGCAGCTCCCACAACTTGCTGAGTTAACCTAGTTAGATCGACAGGCTGAGAATTAATTATACCCAAGGGTAGGGGATGTAGTTCTGCAAAAGGTTGATGTAAGCGAATAGCAGACTTACCCTTAAGTAACTTTTCCCAACTTTGATTGAGGTTTCCTAAAGCAGAAGTTAGACCGATACCCGTAACTACAACTTTCACAATTAAGCTATGATTCGCTGCTACTGGGTATGCTTAAATTTTCCAGACCCTCAACTACTTTAGCTGACTCAATGCGATCGCCAGCATCAATTCGATCTACAACTTCTTTCATACCTTGTGTTACATACCCGAATACTGCATAGTCACCATTGAGGAAAGGAAGGTCAGTTAAAGCAAAATAAAATTGGGAAGAAGCAGAGTCAGGAGGCTGAGAGCGAGCCATTGCTACAGCACCTCTTGTATGAGGTAAAACAGGTTGCTGCTGAATACCAACATTTTCAAAAGTTTTGCTGTAAACTGGTTCAGTAGCTTCTTGAGGTTTAATTTCTAGAGGGATATAACGTTCCCTAGAAGTTGTTGGATCGATAAAACCTCCTGTACCTAAATTCTTTAAAGGTACATTGAGGTCTTTACTTTGAGGGTCGCCACCCTGAACTACAAAAGGTTGAGGTTCACGCACTACCCGGTGAAATGCTAACCCATCATAAACCTTTTTTTGAACTAGATCCACAAAATTACCTGCTGTAATAGGTGCGTTCATACCATCTACTTCTATTGTTATAGGAGATGCATTAACAGTCATTACTACTGTTGCTTTACCGTTGAGCTTAGGCAAGTAACTATACTTAGCAGCTAGTTGTGTTTGACTTGATGGAGTTGTAGCAGAAACTTCTGTATTAGGAGCACTACATCCTGTCACTAAAAAAGTTGCAACTACCAACAGTAGCAATAACCACTGGCTCATTTTTTTTTGCATTTTCACTAAAAATTCAATCTTTATTTTTTGAGAGTCTCATCGTTCAATCAAAAATTATAACGGGAGATTCTTGTTTGACTGACGCAACGCTACGCATTTGATGGGGACATTTTTAAATGTTCAAACTCACTCAGGGATTACTTCTAACTTCTAACTTCTAACTTCTGACTTCTACTATAACCCCTCCAAAGGAACTTGGAGAAACTTTGCGAGTTGAGCAGCTTCATTTTCCAATTTAGACAAGGCCAATGGCTGACCTACACGGGTAAGAGGTATTTGCCGACTATCTTTGAGGCGGAGATATATAGCTCTACGAGGATTGAGACCTTCTTTAATATCTACTTTAATCGATTGGACATTTTCTGTAGTACAATTAAATTCTACTTTACGGTTCTTACCAGGAAATCCCCAGCGAAAAATCATAATCTGGCCTTTGTCTTGGTTAAATTCATTATAGCCACCGCCAATGTCCCAAAGAATAGTTAACCACAAAAAAATGCCATATAGTGTACCAATCAGGCCATAAAATCCCATAGCTATTCCTTGGGGTAAGAAATTGAGTTGGCTAGGGTCGGCAACAAGTAACAGGTTAACTTTGAGATAGCTAGAGATCCCTGATAAGAGGAAACCAATACCTCCCATACTGACAATTACAGCCCAGAAGTAATTACTCAGACGACGAGACCCAATAATTGGTTGATGCAGTAGGCCATTGCCTATTGAAGCTTGAGTAGTCATAAATCCTCTATGGTTATTAATTCTAAATTTTAAAATTTTTTCGACTCATATAATAAATATCTAAAATCTAAAGTAGAGTTTAAATAAATTTAAGGTACTAGGGATAGACGATAATTGCAAAATTTATTAAACCTATATATACTTATGTTAACTTGCTTAATAAAACAAACGTTTTGATCAAAGCAAGAGGATTGACTTGGTTGACATTACGTCATCTAGCTTTGTTATGCGATAGTTATTCAAAGTAATGAAGCGGATAGATTTTTTCCATCTGCTAGGACTTGTTCTAGCTGGACTCATGTAATGGATATGCTATAAAGTAGGATCACCTTTGATAGCCCAGAATGTGATATATCTATAGAGGGCGTATAAGAAGCAAGTCAAGTATATATTTGAGATATGCGGTTTCAGTAGGAAAACGAGACTTAAATGCTAGTTTAAATCTAGCTATGGCGGTCAGTGAGAGCTACGCTCCGCGTTCCGCGTTTCGCGCGGTTCGTTGCGCAGCAAACGACCGTGACAGCTTGTGGACTGGATAACGCCGACGTTGCCAGATAGAAACAAGAATAGAAAAGATTATTTATAGAAAATCATAGATTTGTATAGATAATCATAAGTTTCTAAGAATGGCTTATGACTTCGTATCCTAGGAGTTACGGGCATTAGAAGACCCATCGTTTGAAACATTTTATACCAAAAACATTTTGCTGAATAAGGCTACCCAAGCTTGGATGGCTCCTGTAGTTCAGCGACATCAAAAACTTTATATTCCCTTAGGAGGTTCTAATAGGTGGTAACACTCTCTGATTCTATGATGGGAGGCCGTGATATAGAATCAACAGGCTTTGCCTGGTGGTCTGGAAACGCCCGTCTAATTAATCTATCTGGTAGACTGCTGGGCGCTCATGTTGCTCACGCAGGTCTAATTGTATTCTGGGCTGGAGCAATGACTTTGTTTGAGGTTGCTCACTATGTACCAGAAAAGCCAATGTATGAGCAAGGCTTAATTCTCATGCCCCACGTTGCTACTATAGGCTGGGGTGTGGGTCCTGGTGGTGAAATAGTTGACATCTTTCCATTCTTTGTAGTAGGTGTGTTACATCTAATTTCATCTGCTGTTCTTGGTTTAGGCGGCATCTATCATGCTGTTCGTGGCCCAGAAACTCTGGAAGAATATTCTTCTTTCTTCGGATATGACTGGAAAGATAAGAACCAGATGACTAACATCATTGGCTACCACTTAATTCTATTAGGTTGTGGCGCACTTTTGTTGGTATTCAAAGCCATGTTCTTTGGTGGTGTATATGATACTTGGGCACCTGGTGGTGGTGATGTACGGGTAATTACTAACCCTACTCTTAATCCTGCTGTTATCTTTGGTTATTTAGTTAAGGCACCTTTTGGTGGTGAAGGCTGGATAATTGGAGTTGACAACATGGAAGATATTATCGGCGGTCATATTTGGATCGGTCTGACTTGTATCTTCGGTGGTATTTGGCATATTTTCACTAAGCCTTTCGGTTGGGCACGTCGCGCTTTCATCTGGTCTGGAGAAGCTTATCTCTCCTACAGTTTGGGCGCTCTGTCTTTGATGGGTTTAATTGCTGCCTGTTTCGTATGGTTTAACAACACTGCTTATCCTAGCGAATTCTACGGCCCTACTAATGCTGAAGCTTCTCAAGCTCAGTCTTTTGTATTCTTAGTTCGTGACCAAAAATTAGGTGCTAATATTGGTTCTGCTCAAGGTCCTACTGGTCTTGGTAAGTACCTCATGCGCTCTCCTACTGGTGAAATTATCTTTGGTGGTGAAACAATGCGTTTCTGGGACTTCCGTGGTCCTTGGTTAGAGCCTCTTCGTGGTCCTAATGGTCTAGACTTGAACAAATTAAAGAACGACATTCAGCCTTGGCAAGTTCGTCGTGCTGCTGAGTACATGACTCATGCTCCTAATGGTTCTATCAACTCTGTAGGTGGAATTATTACTGATATTAACGGGTTCAACTACGTTAACCCTCGTGCTTGGTTAGCTGCTGCTCACTTCATTCTTGGTTTCTTCTTCTTAATTGGTCACTTATGGCACGCAGGTCGCGCTCGTGCTGCTGAGGGTGGTTTTGAGAAAGGTCTTGACCGTGAGACTGAACCAGTGCTATCTATGCCTAACCTTGACTAATATCTAGTCACTGTATTGAGCTAGTTTATTGCTAAAATTGTTTAAAAACCTCACCCAAATTAGGTGAGGTTTTTATTTTTTTATGTATAGCGCTAGGCGCTAGGGAATAGGGAATAGTAAACTGTCAAAGGATTTCAGGATTTAGAAATGTCCTAATCTTTGCTTCGACTGCTATAATAGCGTGTCTGGCTTGAAAATGTGGGTAAAAAAACCTAACCCCCCAACCCCCTTCCCTGCAAGGGAAGGGGGGGTATCTCTTCGGTCCAACCTCCTTCCCCCTGGCTAGGGAAGAGGGGGTGTTTCTCCCCTCTCCTTGCAGGAGAGAGGTTGGGGGAGAGGTCTTCGGTGGTTGGTAACGAGTTGCTGACGATTTTAGTCTAGACACCCTAGTAAGTTGAGAAACTGATAAATTATGAAGATAGAATTGCCGAATATATCTGAAAGTTTTAATCAGACTAAAGATTTTTTAGTTGAGAAAACTGATAAAGCAAAAGATTATATTTCTGAAAAAACAGAAGCAGCTAAAAACTCTTTATCTGAATTAGCGAATCAATCAGTTAGTAGTATTAGTGAAGCAAAAAATCAAAGTGTTGAAGTTATTTCTCAAACTACTAACAGTGCTGTAAGTAGTTTTTCAGAAATAACTGCACAGACAAAGGAAGTTTTTGCTGAAACAACTCAAAAATTGACTGATACTGCTACTAATACAACTAACCAAGCTGTGAAAAGTGTAGCTGAAGTTGCTGATAATATAATGCAAATAAGGAAAAGCTTTAGTTATCTAGTTACTGAAGTTATTCAAAATTATTTTTCTCCTGCTATTATAGAGTGGGTCGAATCTCATCCTTTGATGGTTTGGTTATTAAATCATCCTTTAATTATATTAGCGGTTGGTTTGTTATTAATATTTATACTGTTAGGATTTTTGCAAGTAGTTAGTGATTTAGGCAAGTCATTATTTTTATTTATTTTAACTAGCCCCTTCAAAGTTTTTAAGAGTATTTGGAGCTTGAGTAATAAATCTACTTCTAAAAAATTTTCTAACGGAACTGATTTAGGTGAAAATTTAACATTAATAGATTCTTCAAATAAAATTATAAATAATCGCCAGAGACTAATACAGATTTTGACTAGGTTGGAAAACATAAAGAAGGAACAAGATTTACTTTTACAAGAAGCTTCAGCAATTATTAAATCTCAATCAAAATTTAGGGAGTAGGAAGTAGGGAGTAGGGATTAGGGAGCAGGGAGCAGGGATTAGGGAGAATAAAAAATATTCTGACTTAGAGAGAACAAAGGGGTGCATCATAATTAAAGATCTAAAGAAAAAGTTGATTTTATTCAGTGGTAAATTCTTGCTAGATAAAATTATATTGACATTAAATTACTAGCAATATATATGGTCAGTCAAAAAACAATTGATATTGTTAAATCTACAGCTCCTATTCTCAAAAAACAGGGAAAGCAAATTACTACTCGGATGTATGAAATAATGTTTCAAAATCATCCTGAAATTCAATCACAATTTGATATGTCGGCTCAAGCGGATGGCTCTCAACCAGCAAAGTTAGCAACTGCTGTTTATAGTTATGCTACTCATATTGATGATTTGGCTGGTTTAAAATCAATGGTTGAAAAAATTGCTCACCGTCATGTGCAAACTCATGTACGACCGGAACAATATCCAATAGTGGGAGAATGTATGTTGCAAGCTATGCAAGATGTTTTGGGAGAGGATGCAACGCCAGAAGTTATAGCTGCTTGGGTAGAAGCTTATCAGATATTGGCGGAGGTTTTTATTCACCGAGAGCATGAAATATATGAGGAGGAAGGTGTTTCCTGATTTCATTTTTTTTAGTTAAAAAAAGGGGTAAATATTGAGTTTAATAGTTGCGGGAGAGCGTAGTGGTGTTGGGAAAACAACTATTACGTTGGCGTTACTAGCTTATTTAAAACAGCAACATCTTAAGGTGCAGTCATTTAAAGTGGGACCTGATTACATTGACCCGATGTTTCATCAATATGTGACGGGTAAACCTTGTCGGAATTTAGACCCGGTGCTGACTTCTGAAGTTTATGTGCAACAATGTTTTGGGCGTAATATTCAGGATGTTGATTGTGCTTTGGTGGAGGGGGTGATGGGTTTGTTTGATGGGGTGAGGTTTTTTGATCCCCCCTTACCCCCCTTAGAAAGGGGGGAGAAAGATGATGGCGATGGGTGTTTTCCCAGTTTTGCTTCTACTGCTCATATTTCCCGGTTGCTGAATTTGCCTGTTTTGTTGGTGCTTGACTGTAGTAGGTTGTCTGCTTCTGTGGCAGCGATCGCTCATGGTTTTGTTTCTTTTGATCCTTCTATTAATTTTGCTGGTTTGATACTTAACCGGGTAGGAAGCGATCGCCACTTACAACTACTCCAAAATTCTTTAAAATGTATAAATTCTCCTATACTTGGGGTTTTTAGAAGGCATCAAAATATTAGTATTCCTGACCGACATTTAGGTTTAGTTCCCACTGATGAAATGCCGGACTTAGATATTTTAATTAATGACTTGGCTAACTTGGCAAAAACTTGTTTTGATTGGGAAAAGTTACTGCCTATTTTAAAAGTTGAGAATGAGATTTATCAGTACCTTTTATCTAGTCAGGTTTGCTCTGATCAGACAATATATTTGCCGAGCTTAGTTGCCAATAATTTTGAGAAAAAAAGGTCAGAAATTTTGATAGGAGTGGCTCGCGATAGGGCATTTAATTTCTATTATCAAGATAACTTAGATATTCTGGAAGAGTTAGGAGCAAAAATATTATTTTGGAGTCCGCTAAAAGATGAAAATTTACCAGTAGGAATACAAGGTTTATATTTTGGTGGGGGATTTCCAGAAGTTTTTGCTCAACAGTTAAGTGAAAATTTTATGGTTAGAAAGGCAGTTAAGGAAGCAATTATTTCGGGAATGCCGACTTATGCAGAATGTGGTGGGTTAATGTATTTATCTGAAGCAATTATTGACTTTAATAGTAACTCTTGGGAGATGGTAGGAATTTTGCCGACTAAGGCAGTAATGGGGAAAAGTTTAAAGTTAGGATATCGGCAAGCAATTTCTAATATAGATACTCCTTTATTAGTAGCAAATACACAAGTTTATGGCCATGAGTTTCATCGTTCAGAATTAACTGAAGCACCCCCAATGCCGCTATATAAAATGTGGCGAGTTGATGAGAAAAAAAATCAAAGTCAGGCAACTTTTGAAGGCTGGAATTTTGAGATAGTTCATGCTTCTTATCTTCACCTTCATTGGGGAAATAGGATAGATATTCCGAGGAGATTCATTGAGCAGGGTAGTAGGGGAGTGAGGGAGTGGGGGAGAAGTCAAAATAAGAATAATTAACACGCTACTAACTAATAATATCATGTCCGGTTGAATAGGTATAATTAAAGCTTGTAGAATTGCTCTAGCCAGACCTATCTATATATCGGGCTAAAGCAATTCTACAAACAACAACTTTTTTATCGCTAATTATCCGGAGATGATATAATTATCAAAAAGGTTATTCCACCTGTGTTAATTACTTAATAATTGAAGTTTCACCCAAGTATAGTATTCTTTTTTCACCCTTGGTATAAACAGAAAGAGACTAGAGGTAAAATCTCAGATATATTTAGGGCTTGCCGATTAAATATAAAAGCATTGACAGAGAAATAAAGTGCCTTTTTAGGTCTTGAAAAAGTACCTGGTTTTCAGATCTTCATTCTCAAAAAGTTAGCATTGATGGCAAGAGTTGGGCAAAAAAATTACTCCTGTAGGGACGTTCCATGCAACGTCTTTAGCTACTCCCCTACTCCTTAAAAAAGACTTTTTCAGCAAACCCTATTTAGAGGTCTGAACAAGTCCGCTTTTTTTGATTCTGCCTCCTAATCTCTGCATATTTTTGGTAAAATTGATAAAATTAAGAACTGTTCAATACCAAATTAAAAAATCAAATGACTGTATCTGTACAATTTATTGAAGGATTGAATGAGAAAATTACAGAAGTTAGTCTGAGAAAACTTCGTAACTCGGACACAAAAATCGTTGTATTAATATTTGAGCGCCTGCAAGCTACTGAGAGTTTTCGTTCCTTCACTAATAAAATAAATAAATTATGGTTGAAAGACGAGGAAGGAGATATTGAAGTATCTCCCAGTGGGATTAAGTTTTTGTCTGCTGATGAAAGTGATTTTTCCAAGGTAGAATGTTCTTTTGAAGTTGAGTCAGAGGAAAATTTTGAGAGAGTAATGCGATTTTTACACCGTTATGCTGAGGCTAATGGTTTTGAATTTAAGTCTAATTAGGCAAATATAAATAGGGTCTGCTGAAAAAGTTTTTGGTGAGGAGAGATAACAGTTCAATAATTGATAATTTATAATGAATAATTGATAATTACCTCTCCCTAAAACGGATTGGATTGACGCGGAGCGTGAAAATTTTTTCTGATCAAGGGGAGATTTGATATGGCTAGGTTTCCTCAGAATCCCATTTTAGGTCATGCTCCGCAAAGGAGAGGCGCTTTAAACCTTAATTATTCAGTAAAAGGCATGAGTTTTTTTGAGGTTAAACAGGAGTAAAATATTTCACTATAAGAGACTAAATGTATCAGTAAATCTAACAAAGGGAATAGGATCCTGTTCAGCAATCACATTTCTTCCACGGTTATTATCGATGGAAGAATGTTCATATTCTAAAGAATTGCGAGACAACTGAAAGTCTTTAAAGGCAAATGTTTTGGCAAAATTTAGCTGGGATTGGGC
>NZ_JAAHGT010001479.1 GCF_010672385.1 Okeania sp. SIO2F4 | reverse complement strand
AGCTCTTCTAACGCACTACACCTCATTCATTCTCAATAAGAGTTTGATTTTAGTTGAAGTATTCTTCAGTTCCCGAACGCAAATTCGTCTCTATATATAGCTTTCAACTAGCTTGTCACCCCGTGAGCTTTGGCGGACTTGGAGAAGCGGTGCGACCCCGCGCCGGTTTCCGGCGCTAGGGAACGCGCACCAAGAGAACAAAATACGACGATATCGAAGATTACTCTAGTCCCCTTATCGATGGGTCATATCAATCAATTGGTTGCCGAAACCCTCAGTTGTACCGTAGAGTTAGCGGCTCCTTTAACAGATTTAGTCTATCAAAAAACCAGAGGCAATCCCTTTTTTACGACCCAGTTTTTAAAAGGGTTACATGAGGATGGGTTAATTACATTTAACCCGAATTTGGGATATTGGGAATGCGATTTGGTAAAAGTGCGAGATGCAGCTCTCACGGATGATGTAGTGGAATTTATGGCCGGACGGTTGCACAAGTTGCCCGAAGCAACCCGAGAAGTCCTGAAATTAGCCGCCTGTATCGGCAATCAATTTGACTTGGATACTTTAGCAATTATCTGCGAAACCTCTTCCGAAGAAGTAGCAACCGATTTGTGGAGTGCCTTGCGAGAAGGACTGATTTTACCTCAAACCCAAGCCTACAAGTTTTTCCAAGAATGGGAAAAAGACGACGATCGAGCAGAGGGTATTGCAGTGGGTTATCGCTTCTTGCACGATCGCGTTCAACAAGCTGCCTATTCTTTGATAGTTGATAGTCAGAAAAAAAGAACCCATTATCACATCGGAGAACTACTTTTAGAAAAGATTTCCCCCTCAGAAAGAGAAGAGCGAATTTTTGAACTGGTTAATCAATTAAATCACGGTACTACCTTAATTACCCAACAAACTAAACGAGATGAACTAGCTCAACTGAATCTGATTGCTTGTGGTAAAGCTCGAAGTACAATTGCCTATGAAGCTGGTCGGGAATATGCTAATACCAATTTCCCAAAAGATTGTTACAATAAAATAGGTACAAAATTATTAAGTGATTGCAGTTATTAGATGAGAACGAAAACTCAAATATTAGAAACAGAATCTGAATTAAAAAAACTGTTGTCCCA
>NZ_JAAHGT010001478.1 GCF_010672385.1 Okeania sp. SIO2F4 | reverse complement strand
TGTCTCCTCGCTTGCCTCCAATCGACCAAGACAGCGGTCGGAAAGCGGAGCATGACAAACGGATGGGATGGCGAGGTTTCCCGAAGAGTGCAGAGCCGCTGCCTCTTGCTACGGTAGCTCTCGCTTTTCATGTCGCTCCGCGAAACGCAATTCAAGTCGCTCCGCGTTAACGCGCGTTGTGCGGAGCGCTAAATGCCATATCCAATCGACCAAGAGAAGAAATGATATTTCCCAATATTCAATTCCCGTACGGTTTTAACCTTCTTGTAATTATCAATTATCCATTATCAATTATCAATTAATGAAGCCTTCTATATTCCCAGTTCAGCTATTTCCGAAAATCCAAAACATTGTATAGTAATCTTATTTGATAAATCCTGAAGATACCTTATATCACTACTATATAATTTATTTTATCCTCCTATTCAGCACTTAATTTAATCAGGAATATCTAGTTTTTTATAGCTGTTTTTGCTGTATAAAGTTGGTTATTAATTAGGTCAAGGTTTCCAAAACAATCTAATCAAAATTAAACTCCTAAAGTAATCTTTCAATAATGCTGCTTATAGTATTGAAGGCAGCAATTATTTTTCATATTTTTTTAATACCCATAGGAGAAATAAGGAGTTAAACTTGATAGGTGTTTACGAAGGACTTTCAGAATGTCAGGATGCATCATAATTATCCCAGACCAGAAAGTTTATGGTATTTCTGGGATGCTAATAGAAGAGTTTAGTTACGAAGAAACAGTTGGCTATTTTGGTAAATTTGCCTAGAACTTAGACGAATTTTCTCCTAAATACGCCTATATCATTAGTAACTAAACTTGAACAATCTATATAATACTAATTTAACTTCTTTTCCAGGGTGTTATCGAGGAACAAACTTTACAATTAAATGAAAAAATATTAGGAGTAGACAAGTAAAAACAAAGGAAAATAAAAAAATATATTCCCTGGTGAATAACTGGAAAGTTCTGGAAATTCAAAATCTAAATATTTCACAAAAAATTACAGGAAATTATCAGATAGCTGTTTATTTTCTTGTATAATTCCATCTTCAAGATAAACTACTCTATCAGCAGAACTAACTATTCTAGGATCGTGAGTTACCATTAGTACAGTACAACCA
>NZ_JAAHGT010001477.1 GCF_010672385.1 Okeania sp. SIO2F4 | reverse complement strand
TTTTGCACGGCTAAAGCCAGAACAATTACAACAATGTTTTTTGTCATGGATTCAGTCAATAAGTCAAATAACTAATGGCGAAATAATAGCAATTGATGTTCAATAATGGATAATGGATAATGGATAATTACCTCTCCCTAAAACGGATTGGATTGAATAAAAGGAAAATTAATTCATTGTTTCTCCACAGCGAGTGAGAGGCTTTAAACCTTAATTATTCGGTCAAACTCTGAGAGGTTCTTATGACCAGAAAAAATCAAGGGAAACCCATTCACATGGTCAGTGCTTGGGCCACAGCAAATCCCCTGGTTTTAGGTCAAGTAAAAGTAGATAAAAAATCAAACGAAATTACTGCAATTCCTAAAGTTATCAAGGTTTTATCTATTTCTGGTTGTTTAGTTACTATTGATGGGATGGGATGTCAAAAAGAAATTGTTAAACAAATTACAGAACAAGATGCTAACTATTTCAATAATGGATAATGGATAATGGATAATGGATAATTACCTCTCCCTAAAACGGATTGGATTGAATAAAAGGAAAATTAATTCATTGTTTCTCCACAGCGAGTGAGAGGCTTTAAACCTTAATTATTCGGTAATTACTTTAAAAACAAATCAAGGTTATTTTTATCTGCATAGTCGAAAAATTGCTGAATAAATTATCTAATTCAGGAAGAAAAAAAAAGCCCGCAAAGTGATTATTGTAAGTCTGATTTAACTCATGGTCGTATCGCAGGTCGATACTATTATATGGTGAGTAATATTGCGGATGAAGTTGCTCCATTTGGGGAATGGAAAAATCTCAAATCAATTGGCTTTGTCGATGATTTTCGGTCTGAAAAAGATGGAAAAATCACTTGTGAACGAAGATATTTCATTAGTAGTTTATCAAATCATGCAGAAATTTTAGCTGAAGCGATTCGTGGTCATTGGGGAATTGAAAATCAATTAAATTGGGTATTAGATGTTCAATTTCAAGAGCATGATTCTCTCATTAGAACAGATAATGCTCCCGAAAATTTGACAGTAATTAGACAAATAGCATTGAATTTATTAACAAGGGAAAAAACTGTCAAAACTGGAATAACAAATTAACGAAAAAGAGCCGGATGGAACAATGATTACCTCCTCAAAGT
>NZ_JAAHGT010001476.1 GCF_010672385.1 Okeania sp. SIO2F4 | reverse complement strand
AAGCAAGCCCAAAACTCTCTACCCTTCTGCCTTCTGCCCTCTGCCTCCTGCCTTTTCATAACGATAATTTTCAACACCGACTTACTTAAGTGTTTTAATTTTTACCCCTATCGGTGAAAAAATAGAAGCTTAATAATATTCTATCTTAATAAGTGGATAGTATCTGCACAAGATATTGAACTATACAGAATTATCAAAGATTTGTGGCGTTGCATATTTGCGGGATGAATAATATGGTTTGACAGAGGAATAACTAAGGGAGCAAATCATGGAATGTCCAGACTGCAAATCTACTCATATTCGCAAGAATGGTCATAGACGTGGGAAGCAAAACCACATCTGTGTTAATTGTGGTCGTCAGTTTGTATCCAATCCCCAAATTCAACCAGGATACAGTGATGATACTCGTATTATCTGTCTCAGAATGTATGTCAATGGTATGGGTTTTCGAGGTATAGAGAGGGTTACAGGAATTCACCATACCACCATTATCCGATGGGTAGTGGCAGTGGGACAACAGTTACCAGATGCCTATGACCCGGAGGATATTCCCTCAGTTGGGGAACTTGACGAGCTACAAACTTTTGTCGGGTCAAAAAAAACCAAATCTGGGTTTGGACAGCAGTTAACCACTTTCAAGCAGGTATTTTAGCTTGGGTGGTAGGAGACCATAGTGCCGAGACTTTTGAACCTTTGTGGCAGATTGTGAGATTATGGCATTGCTTCTTCTACGTTACTGATGGGTTAAAAGTTTACCCCCTATATATTCCGGATGGCGATCAGATTGTGAACAAGACCTACATGACCAGAGTTGAGGGAGAAAATACACGTCTAAGACATTATCTAGCTCGCTTACATCGCAAGACACTATGCTATTCCAAGTCAATAGAGATGCTCAAACATTCTATTAGACTGCTAATTCACTACCTTAAGTTTTGGGATGTGCCTGTTCCCTTTAGATTCATCCCTTAATTCAGCAACGCCAGATTTGTTTTTAGAGTGATTGGGATTTATTCAGCTTGCTAAGGTTAACTTTAGTTAAGACTTTTGCTTGATTTAGGTTGGTCGGTTACTAAGTTAAACTGCTCCCGATAGTTATACTTACAATCATTACATACTATTACTATTCTCAATAAACCCAAAATTATCAGTTT
>NZ_JAAHGT010001475.1 GCF_010672385.1 Okeania sp. SIO2F4 | reverse complement strand
AAAGCACCAGCACCACAAATAGTTATTGACAAATTTTTTAGCTTTGTCATTATTTCTAGACTGCGGTAAAGTTGTTCGTGAAAAAATATAGACATGAATGAATAATTAACAATTAATAATTAATAACTAATAATTACCTCTTCTGTAATAGAAGGAAATTTTTTTCTTCTCAAGGGGAGATTGGATATGGCGTACTTCGGAGCGGCTCTGCACTCTTGAAACCTCGCCATTCCATCCTACTCATGCTCCGAAACGACCGCTTTTTCTATTGAAATAGAAGGCTTTAAACCTTGATTTTTCGGTAAAATATGGGTAGTCATCGAGAACAATACAGCAGTTTCCGAAGCTATGAGGTACAGTTGTTTTTCTTCTTTTCTGTTCCCTTTTCCCAGTTAAGTGTTCCCTCAAACCTAAAATTTTGTACCTCATAACAACGGAAAGCGCTGTATATATGGAAACGTGGAGTTAAAATGGCTATTAATTGCTACAAAATAACTCAAATTTTTCCTAATTCTGAGCTTTACGGTTTAACCAGTAAAATTCGCCGTAGTTGTGTTTCAGTTCCGTCAAATATTGCTGAAGGATATGGCAGAACAAGTAAGCCTGAATATATACGTTTTTTCAGAATTGCTCTCGGTGATCTCAGAGAATTAGATACCAAATTAATTATTGCTAAACCAGTAAATTTAGCTAAACCAGAACTATTTATTCCTGTCAGAAAAGAAGTTGATGAACTACAACTTCTTATTATATCATGTCCGGATGATTAGTGATAAAAAAGTTTTTGTTTGTAGTAAAGCTCTAGCCCTATCTATACTTGGGGCTAAAGTCCAACTACGAGCTTTAATTACAACTATTTAACCGGACATAATATTATGGCTACTATTCACAAATTAGACAAATAATTTAATTTTCCTTCTGCTACCTCCTTATTCTTTCTTCCTTCTTACTTCTTGCTTTTATAGCTACTATTCACAAATTAGACAAATAATTTGCCTTATTCTTTCTTACTTCTTACTTCTTGCTTTTATAGCTACTATTCACAAATTAGACAAATAATTTGCCTTATTCTTTCTTACTTCTTGCTTCTTGCTTTTATAGCTACTATCCACAAATTAGACAAATAATTTGCCTTCTACCTTTTCTTCCCTCTTCATTCCTTC
>NZ_JAAHGT010001474.1 GCF_010672385.1 Okeania sp. SIO2F4 | reverse complement strand
CAGCTTATATTCTATTTAGGAAATTCTCATAATTAACTTATCTGCTTCTCATCATTAACTGCAACGAGTAGAACAGTAGCTTTATTAATCAAGAATCGACTTTTCTGCTTCCTCAGAAGGTAAAGGGTTAGAGAATAAATAATCTTGTCCAAATTCACAATTGAGACATTTGAGTTATGTGAGATGAAAATCTATTTCGATACCTTCAGGAATTATATCCATGTTTAAAGTATGTGTTAGTGTTATAATTCCCTGAACAATTTCTAAATTTCCGTTCCGATCGCCAATTCTTCTGATGAAAGACTGATCAACTTTCAAAGTATTAATTGGAAAACGATGTAGATAATTCAATGAATAATAACCTGTACCAAAATCATCAAGACTAATTTTAATATTCCTCTCTCTAATTTGTGTAATTTTTTCTGTGACCTGGGTTTTATTTTTCATCTTTAAATAGCTGTTGGGGACTCCGGTTATAATCTGTGATTTAATGGTGAGAGGAAAACAGCTAGCTTATAAACTATTTTCATTGCTGTTTTTTAACTGGTTTATTATTTTTAAGTGTAAGCATTCAGCACATCGCGTATCAGCTATCAGCTTCCGAAACAAATCTACATTTCCCACAAACAATTATTGTATGGGTTGACAACTCAAAATAGTTGTTATTGTATTTCAATTTATGGCTTGAAAATGTGCTATAAATTAAAGGAATAATTGCTTGATTCATTAAAGAGCTGAGAGCTGACTGCTAATAGCTGAATGCTTACTTTTAAGTTTTAGGGAATCAATGAAGTAACTAATTACTTGGGTCATTTTTTTTCATTTTCTACTGCATATAATCTTAGTTTATTTAATCTGTTTTGACTTGTCCGTATATTTAATCCTATTATTTTGATAATGTCTAAACAATATATATACAAAATATTATCATAAATATCTGGTTGAAAGAAAAGAAAATGATAATAAGTCATTGCTACAGAATTAAACCAAATCAAGAACAAATAGCCAAGATAGATAATTGGTTAGAACTCTTCAGAAGACATTGGAATTATGCTTTAAGTCAAGGAAAAGTACCTAAAACTTTGTCAGTCAGAACTCATTACCTTTAGCAATTATCTGTTGTGTATGTTGAGCAACTATTTATGGTGTTTCTTCTACTTCTACATTAG
>NZ_JAAHGT010001473.1 GCF_010672385.1 Okeania sp. SIO2F4 | reverse complement strand
TCCCAAGTAGGTATTGCCTCCTTCGGGAAACATTTTCCTGCCCAAACATCTCAAGCTGAACTAACCCAAGTAATTCAAAAATTAAACCAAGACCCACAAGTAGACGGTATCTTGGTGCAGTTACCCCTGCCAGAACATTTAGACTCTACCTCATTACTGTACCAAACTGACCCTAGCAAAGATGTAGATGGACTTCATCCCATGAATCTTGGACAACTGCTCCGTGGTGAAAAAGGTTTACGCAGTTGTACACCCGCAGGAGTGATGCGTTTGTTACAGGAATATAATATTGAATTGCAAGGAAAAAAGGCAGTTGTACTAGGGCGAAGTATATTAGTGGGCAAACCAATGGCATTAATGTTATTGGAGGCCAACAGTACAGTAACAATTGCCCATTCCCGGTCTCAAAATTTAGAGGTCATAACCAGGAATGCAGATATTCTTGTCGCAGCAGTGGGTAAACCAAACATGATTACTGCTGAGATGGTCAAACCAGGAGCAACAGTAATAGATGTAGGAATTAATAGGGTGATAGATGAAGCGGGTAATAGTCGGTTAGTGGGAGACGTTCAATTTGATTCTGTAGCAGAGGTAGCAGGATACATTACACCTGTGCCTGGAGGGGTTGGCCCGATGACTGTAGCGATGTTATTACAAAATACTGTAGAACGTTGGAGCAGTTTGATCGGATAATTCGACTTATACTAATTTGAATAAAAAAAGGGAAATACGACTGTATCTTCAAGTTAGTTCCTGATAATTTCTGTTCTACCTTTTCTATTACTTGTGCCACTTACCAATACTTCTCATCAGGGATAAATACTAAATTTACTGTAGCGCTATAGTTTTTAACAACTATATATCTAGATAATTTCTGTTCTACCTTTTCTATTGCTTGTGTCACTTACCAATACTTCTCATCAGGGATAAATACTAAATTTACTGTAGCGCTATAGTTTTTAACAACTATATATCTAGGGTTTTTCCCTGAACTAGAGAGAAATTATATTTCGACTAGGACTGTATCTTCAAGTTAGTTCCTGATAATTTCTGTTCTACCTTTTCTATTGCTTGTGTCACTTACCAATACTTCTCATCAGGGATAAATACTAAATTTACTGTAGCGCTATAGTTTTTAACAACTATATATCTAGGGTTTTTCCCTGAAC
>NZ_JAAHGT010001472.1 GCF_010672385.1 Okeania sp. SIO2F4 | reverse complement strand
TGCTGCCGCACTTGCTCCGCCAAAGCTATAATTTTTTAGGCAATCGGCTAAAAGTTTTTGCTCTTGTTTTCACAAGATTAAAAAACACCTGTAAAATCAAGCCTAGCCTTAAATTTTATTGTGGGCTTCTTCAATTCTTTTCTCAGATTATCTGATAGTAATTCATGTTTAAGTTTATAGATAGTTTTTCCTAATTTCACTGGTAATTTTTTTCAAAAATTCCAGACTAATATAGCACAGGCTATATAATTTTTCTGAATTTGACTAACCAGATTTGATATTACTTCAAAAACGCTTCCTTTCAGAATAGGGCCAGTTTTCTGCCAAGGTTTTGATAAAAGCTTCAATTAGCTCTGAACCTGTGTTAACACTCCTCCTGTAGATGCTGTAGCTCCTATACTAGGTCTCGGTGAGTCAGCGATCTGTGACTCAGATATATCCAAATCATCCAGTGGTTCCAATGGAAAATCTACAGGAATATCTGCTCCGTTAACCACAACTCCTAAAAACTTAGGACCAGACTTACTAGATTCATCTTCTTCATCATTTGTTAGCTGTTCTATAACTTCTGTGAGCATACCTGATACAGTATAGTGTGGTCGAGTCACAATAATCATCCCATCAGTATATGGTTCTAGAATAAAAGCATCATTGTTGTGAGTCATACAAGGAGCATCTAGAATAACAAAGTCAAAACGATGTCGCGAGTCTGAAAGTAGTCTTTGCATTTCACTTGATTCAATGATTCCTCCTGGTTGTTTAACAACACCAGGACTAGGTATCATATAAAGATTTTCTATCTCTGGTACTTGTCGAATACAATCATTAATATCCCCATAATAACGAAGTGGTTCAGCACAGCTATGTGGATGAGGAACAATTTTGAGAGACTCAGCTTTTGATGGAGACCTTAAGTCTGCTTCAATGACAAGTGTTCGTTTACCTGCTCGTGCAGCAGCGATCGCCAAATTATAAGCACAAAATGTTTTCCCTTCTTCTTTAGCTCCACTACTCAAAAGTAAAACTTTTGGAGCTTGATTTCCCTGACGGTGCAAATTTGTCCGCAACTTTTCATAGAATTCCAGATAAGGTGAATTACGCTCCAGTAACAAAGGCATTTCCTCTTGCTGCATATCTGGGTCAAAAAGCATCACATCAGGCAACAAACCA
>NZ_JAAHGT010001471.1 GCF_010672385.1 Okeania sp. SIO2F4 | reverse complement strand
TAATAATTGTTGTTAGTTGTGATAGAATCAACCGTATCATCGAACACGCTGTTGGTGACTTAACTGTTACTGTGGAAGCGGGGATGAAATATGCAGAATTACAAGCAACTTTGGCAAAAACAGGTCAATTTCTTGCCATCGACCCTGCTTATCCAGAAAATGCAACTATTGGCGGTATTATTGCCACTGCCAACACGGGTTCCCTACGTCAACGCTACCGGGGTGTGCGAGATATGTTACTGGGTATTAGTTTCGTGCGTTCGGATGGAAAAATTGCCAAAGCAGGAGGACGAGTAGTCAAAAATGTTGCAGGTTACGACCTAATGAAACTATTTACAGGTGCTTATGGCACATTGGGTATTATTAGTCAAGTGACTTTCAGGGTTTTTCCTATACAAGAAGCATCCGGTACGGTTGTTTTATTAGGAGAAAAAAATAACATTGCCACAGCAACTCAAACTTTATTATCTTCTGCATTAACACCTGTTGCTTTTGACTTACTTTCAAGTAATTTAGTTAAAGAATTAGACCTAGGTGAAGGTGTGGGATTAATAGTAAGATTTCAAAGCATAATAGGTAGTGTTGAAGAACAATCGAATAAATTATTAGAAGTTGGAGATAAATTAGGTTTAAATTCCACTCGTTACCATGATAATGAAGCAGAATTATGGGATAAATTAAAACATAAAATTTGGCATTCTCACAGAAATACAGAAGTAATTTGTAAGATAGGAGTAATGCCTAACAAAGCTGTAGAAACTTTAAACAAACCAGCTTTAGAAACAGGTTTAGGATTAATTCATGCAGGTGTTGGTTTGGGAGAATTATACTTTAATTCAGTTACTCCTGAAACTATTATCGAATTACGGCAGTGGTGTGAATCTGTAGGTGGGTTTCTAACAGTTTTAGCAGCGCCATTAGAGATGAAAGAAAAGCTAGATGTTTGGGGTTATAATCAAAATAGTCTTGATCTAATGCGGCGAATTAAACAAAAATTTGACCCTCAAAATATTCTTAATCCACATTCTTTTGTTGGTGGAATTTAAATGTAGGTTGGGTAGAACAAAGTGAAACCCAACAAAGCATTATTATAGTTGAGATTTCGTTCCCTCGAGAAACAAAATTCTGTAAAATTATTGTTGGGTTACCCTAACGGGAAGCAAGCTACGA
>NZ_JAAHGT010001470.1 GCF_010672385.1 Okeania sp. SIO2F4 | reverse complement strand
AAGAAAAGAATAATATCTCCTTTGATTTCAGTTTCTGCACTCATAAAGTGAGCTTGTGCTAAGAAGCTGTTTGTAAACTCATAAAAACCTCTCTCCAAACCTCTCTCCTCCCAGGAGAGAGGCTCCGGCAACCCCCATTCCCTACAAGGGAATGGGGGCAGGGGGGTTAGGTTTGCGCGGATTCATCGGTTCTATGCAATACTTCTCAAACAGTTTCTAAGAAAATAGTATGAGCAGAAGAAGATATCATATTGTCTAAAAGATGATCGAGAGTATTTTCTAAATATTTAGGAACAGCATATTCTAGGCTTTTTGTCATGGCATTACTCATAGTTGCCATAACAGTATTTAAAACCACTACGACAAATTAATGAAACAGCGTTCGTGAAACGTGCCGGAGGCAATCGCTCCCAAACAGGTCTCACTTATTTTCGTTGGTGGCCTACTGATAATTGATCGAGGGCTTGAAAAGTAGCGTTGCGTAGCAGTATCGCTCAGATTTTACACAAACGATGATCGGACATAATATTAAGACCTGCTGTGCGTACCGAATACTATATTAAAACTGGCTTAGTCATTTTAGGAGCAGAAATTCTATTTAGTCGCATTGTCGAATTCGGACTCTATGGTTTAGCGATCGCCTGGGGGGTTACGCCAGGGCAAACGCATCTAATTTTTTTAACAAATAACCAAGAACATCAATTCAAATGGAAACTATGCGCTTGCTTATAAAATCACCATCAAAAAATTCCCAAAATTTTCATAGTCAACTCAATAATTAATAGTTTTAAAAAAAACCTAATTAAGATTGAATATTAGATATTTATGAGGATAATTATTATAGTAATAATAGTAATATTTAACAATGAAACTCCAGGCAAAAAAGAGTATTTATGAATATTTTAGTGAACTATAAGACCAGAGAGTAGATAGAACCAAACCTCATCAATTAATTCAATTAATTGATATTATTACAACTACTATTGACTTAGTTAAAATTGGGATCGTAGTTGGGCTTGAGCAAAAAGATAAGTATTTCATGGGCTAAAGCCTAACTACAAGCAACTAAGCATTCTTGCTTATAAAGATACTCTAAAAACGGCGACGTTTGCTTATTAAGCCTAAACCTGTAACTCCGAGTAAAGCTAAAACGCTAGTTGGTTCGGGAACAGAACTC
>NZ_JAAHGT010000147.1 GCF_010672385.1 Okeania sp. SIO2F4 | reverse complement strand
TAAAGTTCGACTCGCTCCCACAGATACCAGACTATAAATTTTCTACTTCTGCCTGAATTTTCTCTCAAACCAGAGAAGATTTTTTCGGCAAAATTTCCCAGAGTCGCAAAATATTTCATCTCCCACAACTATATAGATAAAGTTCGACTCGCTCAACCAGATACAGACTATAAATTTTCTACTTCTGCCTGAATTTTCTCTCAAACCAGAGAAGATTTTTTCGGCAAAATTTCCCAGAGTCGCAAAATATTTCATCTTCCACAACTATATAGATAAAGTTCGACTCGCTCAACCAGATACAGACTATAAATTTTTACTTCTGCCTAAATTTTCTCTCAAACCAGAAAGGTATCTATATCCATCCGTGTATTAGTGGCCAAATCCGTGTGTGCCCGATCTTCATCAAAAAAGTGGGTGACACCAAAACCAAAAGCACGATTTTTTCTTAAGTTTGGTTGTAATTCTGTAGCAAGTTGAAGTGCTGCTTTTCTGGCAATTTTTGTTTCAAATACTGAAGAAAAAACTGCATCAATGGGATAATTTTGACAAAAGTTACGGAGTTCCGCACGCGAACCAAAAATAGCAGGTTTAATCACAAATATTCCTTGCCAACCTTGTTGATAATATTGTTGCATTTTGCTGAGGTTGGCAACAGATTCATCTAAGGCAATAGGGGTAGAATAGGAATTACTTAAGTCGAGCATTTCCCAAAATTTATCAACAGGTAAAGGTTGTTCTATAAACTCAATTATGTTGATATTTTCGCAGATTTCTAACCATTTTTTTGCTTCCTCAAAAGTTAATCCTCCATTAGCATCCAATCTCAGATTTATTTCTGTAGGCAGCTCTTTAACTAACTGCTGAAATATTTCTAGTTCTGTTTGAATTTTATCGACTCCAATTTTCCATTTGAAAGTGCGATATCCTTTTTGCCAAAGTTGCTGCCAAATTTCTAAAGCGGCTTTTCCCCCTGGTAATAAAGCACTGTAAAAATTAGGGTTTTTAAATTCTTCTTTCTCCTCTATTTCTAATTGTTGAAAATTTTCCCAAGCTGACTCAAAGCCAAATTTACAACTAGGTAAATTATCGGGAATAGAAAAAATTGTTTCTGTTGTAATTTCTTTTGGCAACTGGTGGCAAAAATCTAAAACTTCCGACAAAGTTTCCGAACCAAACCAACTTAAAGGTGCAATTTCACCTAAACCTATTTCTCCAGTTTTACTGGTTAGTTGTAGAATAGTTCCTTCTCTAATATTCCAGATACCATGATTGGTTTTGAGAGGTTGTTTGAACTTTCGTTTATAGGGAGAAAATTTTAATTTGTACTGCATGATTTTTTGAGAACATTTTTTTTGAAAAAACTCATCCCCCTACCTCTTCTATTAATGGTTACATGAAGTTTTAAGGTAACGGACAAAAAGAAATAAGGAAAAAATACTTTAATATAGGAATCCACCCATAGGTTTTCATTAATGGATAATGGATAATTGATAATTGATAATTACAAGAAGGTTAAAACCCAGAGGTATTGAATATAAGGAAATTCAAGAGCACTTTTCTCTTGGTCGATTTGATATGGCGCACTTCGGAGCGGCTCTGCACTCTTCGGGAAACCTCGCCATCCCATCCTTCGGAATGCTCCGCTTTCCGACCGCTCTCTTGGTCGATTGGAGGCAAGCGAGGAGACCTCGCCATCCCATCCTAAGGTCATGCTCCGCTTTCCGACCGCTTTTTCCCTTTGAAAGGGGAGGCAGAGTAAGCTGAATTATTTAATTAATAATTATTAATTATTAATTATTAATTATTCGGTAATATTTTCTTTAATCGGTTTTGGTCTCCAAATCCAATTTTCACTTGGGTTTGGAGACCAAACCCCTACAGTTTTTTTCACAAATAATTTAGGATTGCTATATAATTTATCCAATCAATAATATTAGTATAATCTATGCTTACTTCTTAACTCCCTATTAAACAAAGCTTTTAAGACTGATGGAGCAGGAATAGCTTCATACCTTATTTTCTCTTCCTTTTACCAAAAAAATTATTATACTTTCAACCCATTCTTTAGGATTTTCCAAGTGAATATTATGACCAGATTCAGGAATTATTTTCACTTTAGCAACCTGACATAATTCTGCCATTTCTGTATTAATAGCTTGAAATTTATCATCATACTCTCCCACCATTAATAATGTATAAATTTGATGATTTGATAATTTATCCCAAAGTGAAGGTTGATTACCTATTCCCAAATTTCGGAGAGACTTTGCTAATTCCAATCGATTATTTTCCAACCGCCTTTTTTTAAGCTTTTCAAAATTATTATGCTGTCTCAAAGATTCAAACAATGCTTGACTATACCAGTTCGATAAAAACTCTTCATAGTTACTATTTTCCAACTTATTAGCTAATTTTAAATCTGACTCATAACGAAGCGATCGCTCTACTTCATATTTTAATCCTGGAGATGCTGACTCTAATATTATTTTTTCAAACCTAGTAGGAAAATTTATCGCCAGATATAATGCTAATCTTCCACCCATTGAATAGCCAAATAAATAACATTTTTCAATCTTTAAATCATCTAATAAAGCAATCAATGCTTTGCCAGTATTCGGCATATTGTAATATTCTTCACTGTCAAAAACTATTGTTTTTCCATGCCCAGGTAAGTCAATTGTTAGACAACAAAGTTTTTCAGATAACTGAGGAATAATTTCTATAAAATCATTACTATTCCCCATAAACCCATGTAGTAATAAAATAACCTGTTTATTTTTTTTTTCAGTTAAAAAGTAATTAAATTTATAATTTTTCCCATCAAACATTAATCAATAATTCTGAACAAAGTAATTTGATATTTATAGTATTAAAAAAAAATGTTACAAATAATGTAAGCATTCAGCACTCAGCTATCAGCTAGCCTCCTGGGTCGGAACTATGTTTTTTTCTCCGGAATGCTCCGCAAACATGTCGCGTAACGAAACAGCTATGAGTTATTAACTCATTATCTTGGAAGGAGGAATTAGTCGTCAAGAAGTGAAATATAAATTAAATTTTGTGATCGGCTAACCTTAGTAAATTATTACGTTCAAAAGTTGAATGCTTACCAAATAATATAGGTAATAAACAAGGAAGAACCGAAGTTGGAAGAAAGTCAGAAATAAGGAACGAAAATAATTTATTTTGTCCCTAAATAAAATCAATAACTTTCTACAAAAAATTAGCATTTATAATCAAGTGTCTTCATTTGTAGCAAATATTTATCACTCCTGGTATTACTCACAACTAATTTCACAATTTGTGATTTATATGTCTTCATTATGACCAATAAATAAGATGTCAAGTCTCCCCTTTTAAGGAAATAAAAAAGGAGATTTCGGATTTTCTTACTTCAACCTGAAGCTGGAGGTCGTAATAGTTGATAACTGATAACTGAAATGACTTAACCGAAAAAATTATGGCGACAAATATACCACCATAATTGGAAATTATCTATTCAGCTTTAACAAACTTCAGCGCAGCAGAATTCAAACAATAACGCAACCCTGTTGGAGGGGGACCATCAGGAAAAACATGACCAAGATGAGCATCACAATTATTGCAGAGAATTTCTGTTCTCCGCATAAATAAACTCCAGTCAGTTTCTTCTTTGATATTTTCTTGATTAATTGGCGCCCAATAACTAGGCCAACCTGTGCCAGAATCGTATTTTTCTTCTGAACTAAATAGGTCAGTACCACAACAAACGCATTTATATATTCCTTTTTCTTTATTGTTGTGATATTCCCCTGTAAATGGTCTTTCAGTTCCCTTTTTTCTAGTTACATTAAACTGTTCTGGTGTGAGTTGTTCTTTCCAATCTTTTTCACTTTTTTGAATTTTATTAACCATGCCTTTAATTTTCCTTTTGACAAATTGTTATATTTCCCAGTACAACGCTAATTTTTAAATGCTATAGACCGTTGTGCTTTACAAATCATAACATATTATTGAAGGAAGAACCAAGGTTGAGAAACCCTGTAAATAAATTTAGGGCATTTATGAATGATGCTTGATTTCTTGCACTTTATTTTTGTAGGTAAATTATTTTTATTATTATCTAATCTTATAGATATAGGAATTTCAGAATTGCTTAAATACACCAAGTTTTGAATTTTAGGGAATAGGGAAAAGAAAAAAAATATTGTACCTTACTAATATAAGAACCCCATTATAATGAAGTGTTGACTGAGCAAGTGTGGCAGCTATATCGCTTCACCGTAATTTGATCGCTAGATATACAGGACTGCCATTTTATCCAACAAGGTTTGGTCTCCAAATCCCATTTTTACTTGGATTTGGAGACCAAACCCCTACAATTTTTTTTCACAAATTATTTAGGATTGTTATATAAGACTTCAAAACCTTAAAGATAATAGTTCTTACTCAAGCCAATAGCTAAGTGCTTATAACTGTACTTGCTCTCCACCATTTTTTTTAGTAATTTAGATATTTACTCTTTTAGGAATAACCTAAATCTATTTATTGCAAATATTTTCAGACTCACAGAACAAATCCTAAGCCAAATAGTAATCCACTAAAAAAATGTAGATAAACTGCAATAAATTTACAGTTACTAATTTTTTCTGGTTGGTCGTGATGATTACTAACGTGACGACATAAATGAATAGCAAAAGGCAAACCAGCAAAACTTAATAGAGTCCAAACTGGGAAAAATCCTAAACCTACACAAATAGAAATTAGTACAAAAACAATCTCGCAAGACCAATTTAATACTTGAGAACCTGCTTTAGTTCCCATTCTCACAATAGGCGATCGCTTTCCTGCTGCTAAGTCATCTTCTACTTGATGAAAATGGGAACAAAAGAGAATAATAGTAGTAGTAATTCCTATAATTATTGATGCTATTAAACTGTTAATTGACCAACCCTTAGTTTGACTATAGTAAGCAGCAGAAATTGCCAACGGACCAAAGGCAAAAAAGCAGATAATTTCTCCTAAACCTTGATATCCTAATCTAAAAGGAGGACCCTGATAAAGATATCCTAAAAAACAACACAACAATATTAATCCAATTACAGTTAAATCTTGCAACCACCAGCTAATTATTACAATTCCCAAAATACCTAAAAATAAACATAGATTACCTAGCCAAAAAATCAAGTCTTTATTCCCGGTCAGGTTCACTAAAGAATGGTGCTTATTTTGATCGATACCTGTTTCCGAGTCAAACACATCGTTACTAATATTCTCCCAAGCCAAAATTAAAATTGCCGATGTGATAAACGTTAAAAAAATAGACCAATTAATCGCATTTTTTTCCCAGACAGCTATTGCTGTTCCTACCCATATCGGCATAACTGCTACACTATACATAGGTGGCTTAATAGCAGCTAACCATAATTTTTTATCAGACTTATTTGCTACTTCAACTGTCATCTTGATTTGATAATTAATTCTTGATTTTAATAATAGTCATGTAAGTTGATTGTTATAGTTAAGTTGATTATGAAAAACTTCTTAACTCTAACTCAAAACAATTATAAATATTATCCAGAGATATTTTCTACTAACAACAATTTTTAATCTCTTACCACTTTAATTTGCCAGTCATACCAAAATCTTAACAAAAAATAACGTAATTTATTTTTCCTTTACATTTGACTTGATTTAGGTTTTCGACTTGCCTGAATAATCCCTTATGCCCTATCGTCACAAAAGGGATGTGAAAAAAGGTCTTATTTAATTTCAATAAAAATATAGACATTTACGGATAACTATGTTACTTTATTCATCTATTACTAAATAAATTAGACAAATAATTATAAATTGTCAATCAAGCTAACAATTAATAAAGATGAACTTATGCAAGATTTAGTATCAATTATTTATGCTTTTAGTGCGAGAATGTATGGACTTCATAGGGCGAAAAAAAACAGAGAAAATAACTCAGGAGCTGCCAAATAAAAATGAAAATGACTGAAAAATATATAATTAGCAAGCGCTATTCTCATTATCAAGAAATCGATAAGTTATACTTTTTATCAAAGAATTTATTTAATGCAGTTAATTATATTGTTAGATAAAAATATATCTTTAACTAGAAGTATTTAAACGCGGCCAAAACTTATCATTTAATTAAAGATTCTTTTGAGTATAAAGCAATACCTAGTAATGAATAATGAATAATGAATAATGGATAGTGGATAAGAAATAATGGATAATGAAAACTATCTCTAATTACAGCGGTTTCCTTTGCTATGAGGTAAAGTCCAATCTTCTTAGTTTTTGACTTTTGACTTCTGTCTTAAAACAAGGTGTATCTCATTACACCGGAAAGTGCTGTATCAATGAAAACTATCTCTAATTATCAATTATTCATTAGTGAAATAGGGAATAATAAAAAATGGAAACAAGAAGTTAATTTAGAGAAAAGAAATAACCAAAATTTTGTCCAAATCCCTCATCATAAATTTATAGAACAATTGAGATATAAAGCAGATAAGGTAGGTATAAAAGTAATTATCAACGAAGAAAGTTACACATCAAAAGCGAGCTTTCACGGGTCTTAAGAACACCCCAAATTATAGCCAGGGAGTCAAACATAAATTTAGTGGGAAAAGAATCATGCTTATGTTTATACAAATCAAAAAATAGCTTGTTAATCAATGCTGACCTCAACGGCAGTTACAATACCCATACGAAAGGTAGTTCCAAATGCTTATGCCGATGGAATAGAGGGATTAGGAGTAATTCCATTCAGGATAACACCTGAAAAAGTAAGTTAAGTAATGAATATTTGTCTATAAACTTACAAACTCTCATATTAATTAATACTAGGGGATAAAATTGGCCACCGTCAGGAATTGGACAGCCCCACCGATCGCTCTCTCTGATTCAGTGAAAATTTGCTATTCTTATTTTCATGCCTGTAATACCAACTTCTATTAATCTGTTTCAAACCTATCAAGACCTGCATCAATTTCTGTTTAATTGTCAACAGACATTAACAGACAAAATGCAGACAAAAATAATTAGTATTTCTCTGGAAATATTACCAGTAGATCCCCTAGCAATATTGGCAGAAATTTGTGAACCACATCAACTACATTTTTACTTAGAAAAACAAATCATTGGAGAAAAAAATCTCCACAAAAATAGCTTGGCGATCGCTGCCATTGACGCTGCTACCCACTTGACTGTTAAAAGTGGGAATCGTTTTGTACAAGCTCAATCTTTTATTCAATCATGTTTAAATAATACAATTTCTCTAGGTGCGACACATTTACCCTATGCAGGTCTCCACTTTTTTTGTAGTTTTACATTCTTTGATAAGCATACTCAAGCAAATCTAAATAACCTTCATCAAAATGGTAATTACGCACAACAATTATCTATAAATCCTCACTTTCCTTCAGCAACAATATTTCTACCACAGTGGCAAATAACTCAGACAAATAACCGCAACATACTTGTGATTAATACAGTTATCAACAACTCAATTAACATTGAACATATTTCCCAAAAAGTTTGGTATAAATTCCAGCAAATAACCCAGATAAATCATACTCATTTATTAACTTTAACTACACCTTATAAAAAACTGCGGAAAATTAACGTCAATCATTTACAAGAATTTAAAAAATCAGTTGCTTCAGCTCTAGACTTAATCAACTCAAACTCTTTAAGAAAGATTGTTTTAGCTCATGCCATAGATATATATTCTCAAACAAATTTTGACTTAATCAAATCCTTAAATAACTTGCGATTGATTTATCCAGACTGCTATATACTTTCTACTAGTAACGGCAACGGTCAGAATTTTATATGCGCCAGTCCAGAACGCTTAATTAGTATTAATAATAATCAATTAGTTACAGATGCTTTAGCAGGTTCCGCACCTAGAGGTAAAACCCCAAGTGAAGATGCCAAACTAGCCAATAGTTTATTATGTAGTGAAAAGGATTTACGAGAACATCAATTTGTTATAGATTTCATTATTAAACGTCTCCAAGATTTAGGATTAAAACCCAATTACTCATCTCAACCCCATCTGCTACAATTGTCAAATATTCAACATTTATGGACACCAATTACAGCAGAAATTTCCCAAAATATTCATTTATTAGAAATATTAGCAGAACTCCATCCCACACCAGCAGTGGCAGGAGTTCCTAGAGATATTGCTCAAGAACAAATACAGAATTTTGAAACTTTTGATCGCTCACTTTATGCAGCACCCATTGGTTGGATAGATCATCAAGGAAATGGAGAATTTGCTGTAGGTATTAGGTCAGCTTTAATCGATGGAGATCGCGCTAGACTTTATGCTGGTGCAGGTATAGTTAGTGGTTCTAAACCCGATAAAGAATTGGCAGAAGTTCAACTAAAATTTCAGACATTATTGAAAGCTTTAGTTTGAAAAATAATCAAGAAATTACAAGGATTTATTTCTTTTCCAACTATCAAAATTAAGCAGGTAAACAAAATTAATTAGGGTTTGCTGAAAAAAGTAGAGTGGGGAGAGTTAGGAGGAAATCTTGTCTACTCAAAATGCTAACTTTATTTAGCTTTTTAGAGCGAAAAGCTGGCAGTTTTTTCGACTTAAGGTAGTGGTGTACAAGTAGTGATTTTTGTAATTAGGCTCCTGAGAGTGAAAGGGATTTATACCAAGCGTGATAAATGTTTACTACAAATAGCTAGGGAATTTTTTAGGAGTCAGAGTCAGGAAAGGGAGGGTCGGATTGGCGACGTACAGGAGTCATCTGGGAATGGCTTCAATACCATTTTTTAGTTCATAAACCATCTTTTTTATCAAAAGGACATCTCCTGTAAAATCTTCGGGACTTACGCAAAAAATGAAATTATACGCCATCTTTAGGGGTTAACGGGCATTAACTCTTAGTATATATGCTGCTTATGCGTAAGTCGTGATCTTTTTATTACCCTTGCTATACATAGATTGTAAAAATTCAAAAACTAGAAATAAACTCCGAAACTCTTGCCTACTCCCTATTCCCAAAAAGCGACAATATTTTGGACACGAATAAAAAGGCGCTGGTAATTTCAAAGATGAATCAAGCAGGAATAGGTAGAGCGCCGAATTTGAGATAATGAATTAAAAGTCTGAGGGAATGCTTAAGCATATCTAGGGATTTAGAGTAACATAAGGTTCGACTCCGGAAGTCTTGCGTGCGTAATGCCTCAAACGAGTATTTTCTCCTTCTACCCTCGTCATGTAGGTTTTGCTAACTATACGATCTTTATGGCTGTATAAATTGTCCATAGACAGAATTACCGTCGCTTACCCAGAAGTAACAGTGCCAATAAGCGTTAGCGAAGCTTTGCGTTAGCAATCCCTTGCCAAAGAATGATGAAAGTTTTAGCACTGCGGTCTCCTACTACCCAGCCAAGAATTCCTGACCGAAAATGATCTAGCGCTCTCCAAATCCAGACTTTGTTTTTTTTACCTATAAAAGTCTGCAATTCCAGAACGCTCCCCCACTTGAGGTGTATCTTCTGGGTCATAAGTATCGGGCAAAAGCTCTCCCACCTGTTTCACCCAATTAATAATGGTTGTATGGGCTACACTCTTTTACTCGACTAATCCCCCGGAAACCCATACCATTGACGTACATTTTGAGACACAGAGCCTTAAGATCCTGACTATATCCAGGTGGATCATACAAATCAACTTGCCTGGCGACCACATTGGACACAAATGTAGTTTTGCTTCTGGCTTCGATGGCCGTTTTTGCAGATATGTTTGCTAAGGCACTCACCGACATTGCATGGAAAATGAAACTCCAACTCTATGCTACTTAGATATTTTATCTAATCTATAGCTCTTGGAGGGTTCAATTCATCTTTCTATTTACCAACGCCCATAAATTAGGCTTAAAAATTTTTCTCTTCCTTTTGCTACTTCTTTATTCTCTTATTGAATCAGAACAAGCACCTAATTCCCATGCTAAAAATTTTGGCAATTCTTGTTTATACATCCAGAGGTTTGCGGCTTTTGGTAGATAAGTAGTTCTACTTTTTATGTCAGGAAATAGAGAAAACCAATGGGGTTTAAAATACTCCCAAATCCCTTGATCTGTATCTATACCTTGAAATTCACCGACAATTTCCATTGTAATTACTTCAGCATCAGTTAATGAGGGTGCAAATCCTCTTCGATTGTATGAATGCTCTGCTTGAATCTGTTGCGAGTAAATCATCTACACAACAATAAACAGCTATGATAAACTCTTCTCAAGAAAACATTTGTCCCACTAGCTTAATTATTGAATCTTTTTCAGTTTAAAAGTTAATGGTGAGCTTTTCTTAATGCCTAGGGTTGAATAGAAGTTCAAACAAAATGCCACACAAGATTACACTTAACACGATGTAACCGCCTGAGTCACTCAAATTCCATCAAGTCTAGTCTCAGCTTAAACTTGAATAGATTCAAGTTTCACCAACTTTACAAAAAAGTTACACATCGCGTATTATAATATATAAATATGTTTTAAAACTCAGACGTTGTAGTTATGAGCTCCTCATCAGTACGTACAACACAAGCAGCATTTCTACTCAATATCTCAACAGGTAGATTACGAACATTACTAAATCAAGGCAGGGTTATAGGTGCCTATAAAGTCAAAAGACTTTGGATGATTCCCCTTAATCATCGGGGAATGCCAGAGATTATACCAGGTAGTCGTGGCCCTGAAGGAACTTGGAATAAAAATAAACGCACAGGTAATACTTTTATTCATGTTCTGCGAAAGACAATAGATTACAACCGAGATAATGGAACTGCTTATCCTGCAGTTGCTGTAAAAGTCGGAGATAAAAAGGATTATTGCCACGCTCTGAAAATAAAAGGACCTTGCCAGATAGTTTATCAACCCCATCAACCAAATAAAAGTCAAGCCGGGGGTGCTCGTCTATGGATTGAGGTAGAACCCGAACATATAGTAGAGCGACAATATTTTTCTGATGGAGATTATGGTCCGCCACCAGAAGTAGTGGAGCAAAGGTCAAAAAGCAAGAAGATTAAAACTAGAAAAAAAAAGCCAAAAATTCAAGTTTAGGAAAAAAATAGTCAGAGATAATAGAAAGCAGAAGATTAATAACTAATATTATATTTTTAGTTTCAGTCATTCAAGACTGTGTTAGACCTTTTCGCCTTGATATATTACTATTCAAGATTCAACACTCAACAATGTCAATTGATTTTAGAAATCTCAATACAGTATGGGCATCCATTTTAGTAGAAACACTACAACATTTAGGATTAACTACAGCAATTATCAGTCCCGGTTCTCGTTCCACACCTCTAACATTTGCCTTCGCTACTCATCCCAAAATTGAAACTATTCCAATTCTTGATGAACGTTCAGCAGCATTTTTTGCCCTAGGAATAGCAAAAAAAAATCATCAACCTGTCGTTATAGTCTGCACATCTGGTACCGCCGGAGCTAATTTTTATCCAGCCATAATAGAAGCAAAAGAAAGTCGTATCCCACTATTAGTTTTAACCGCAGATAGACCTCCAGAATTACGAAATTGTCATGCTGGTCAAACAATAGATCAAGTAAAATTATATGGTAATTATCCTAACTGGCAAATTGAACTAAGTTTACCTTCAGTAGAACTAAAAAGACTAAAATATTTAAGACAAACAGTTATTCATGGTTGGGAAAAAGCAACTTTTCCTACACCCGGACCTGTGCATTTTAATATTCCTTTTCGAGATCCTTTACCACCCATACCCCAACCAGAAGCTATAACCTTAGAATCAAAATTTCCCCAAAAATTTTTTGCTACTGTACAGCCAGTTTTAAGAACAGAATATTTGCCAAATTATGACTTAATAGAATTATTAAAAAATCAACTTAAATCTCAGCAAGGCATAATAATTGCAGGTTTAGCACAACCAGAAAAACCTCAAGAATATTGTCAAGCGATCGCTGAAATTTCCCAAACTTTAAATTTCCCTGTTTTAGCTGAAGGTTTATCCCCTTTAAGAAACTACTCTCAGTTAAATCCCTATTTAATTAGCACTTATGATTTAATTTTAAGAAATCATAACTTAGCAGAAAAACTCATTCCTGAAATAGTCTTACAAATCGGAGAATTGCCAACAAGTAAACAACTAAGAAGTTGGCTAGAAGTAACTAATTCCCACAGATTAATTATTGACAAAAGTGACCATAACTTCGATCCGCTTCATGGCAAGACAACTCACTTACGAATCTCAGTAAAACAACTAGCCAAAATTTTGACTCCTGAAATTATCCTGAATAACTATAATATAAATTACTTAAATTTGTGGTGTAAAGCTGAAGTAAAGGTTAGAGAAAATATTGATCAAAAAATGGCAACAATCAATCATATATTGGAACCAAAAATTTCTTGGTTAATATCTCAGACATTAGCAAAAAATACACCAATATTTATTGCTAATAGTATGCCAGTTAGAGATGTAGAATTTTTCTGGGTTCCTAATAATTCCCAAATTCAGTCATTTTTCAATCGAGGTGCAAACGGAATAGACGGTACTTTATCAACAGCTTTAGGTATAGCCCATTGTAATCAAAGCAGTGTCATATTAACAGGAGATTTAGCACTTTTACATGACACCAATGGTTTTTTATTGAGAAATAAATTAGTCGGTCATTTAACTATTATTTTGATTAATAATCAAGGAGGTGGAATTTTTGAAATGTTACCCATAGCTAAATTTGAACCACCTTTTACAGAATTTTTTGCTACTCCCCAAGATATTAATTTTGCTGATTTATGTAAAACTTATGGTGTAGAACATCAAAACATATCTTCCTGGAAGGAATTACAACAACTTTTAAATCCTTTACCAAGTAGTGGAATAAGAGTTTTAGAATTACAAACAAACCGCCAATTTGATGCTAGATGGCGGTTAGATAATTTAGATAAATTTGCAGAGTTCCAACATTTCTAGGTCTGCTTGTTTAATTGCTCTTTACTTTACATCTTGTTTCTCTTTGTGGCTTTTTCTAGTTCTTTTCCAAATGAACCCCTTTTTTTGAGTACCCTTCTTAACCTATCGGGACTCAATTTTATTTGGCGTTAGTGAAGCTCCTCTTTTTTAATACTCTCTTATACCAATTCCCAAAAGTAATGCTCTACTTGGTAGATACTTCAGTTATTAAGTAATTAACAGAATCCGAATAACTTTTTGCTAATAATTAGCAAGTTAATGTTAATTATTATTATGTTTACTTTTCCCCTACTCCCCTACTCCTCTACTCCCCCGCTCAATCAAATGTATAAAAATTTTTGAGAAATGGTATTACTAAGGCGGATTCGATATTACCTAAAATTTTAGTCTAGACGCCCTACTAGTCATTCCAACATAAGCTTTAGCAAGCAACAGCGAATAAATCCACTTAGCTAACTTCTTGGACTTTGGACAAAAAAAACTAGTTAGCGTAATATTTACGCTAACTAATTAAATTAATGTTTAAAGACCGAATTCATACTGGAATTATCTTCGTTTTTGAAAATCATAGGATGGGTCTGGTTCAATTTCTCCACCGAAACAGATATCTAACAGGACTTTCTTGAAGGGAATGAACAACTCTTTATAACTCATCAATAAGATTCCTTCGAGTCATTTTTTTAACCCCATCAATATGAGCTTCACTTCCAGCTTTTCCGTTCATATTTATATTTAGTTTTTTTCTGGCTGTCAGTAGCCATAGGAAAAATAGGCTGCCCAGATTGTAATTTATAATAATAGTAAAGTTTCTGATTTCTATTGACTTGATAACGAATGAGATGAACTTCAGGAGGAGCCACCTCTCCTTCTTGTTAAAGAAGCTTGATTTTTTGCTGAAATTTACCCTCTTTACTCTTGATTTGTTTCCCTCTCAGAGTGGCTGATTGAGTAGTTTTATATGATTTTTGTGTAGACATTATAGTGAATATAAAAGCCAAAATGTTAGTGTATTTATCACACTAACATATTCATCTATTAGTTAACTAGCTATTAGCTTTCAGCATTTAGCTAGCCTCCTGGGTCGTAACTACGTTAACAGCTAAAAATCCAAGGGTTTAAGTCCCCCACTATAATTTGAAAAATTAGTGGTGCGCTTTGCGTGGGGGTTTGAATCCCCCATTATACACGCCTGAAAAGCTGATTGCTGTTAGCGTTAGCGTTAGCGCAGCTCCTCTGCAAGAGGCAGCTCCTCTTTCAGAGGCAGCTCCTCTGAAAGAGGCTTGCTGAGTGCTGAGTGCTCCTTCAAGAAATTCTGAAAAATCAAGAAAACACTGAGTTGGTCAAGGAATTCTGATGCTGGAGGAAAAAC
>NZ_JAAHGT010001469.1 GCF_010672385.1 Okeania sp. SIO2F4 | reverse complement strand
GAACAGGATGCCCAAAGCCTTTAGGCTTAGGTAGCAGAGGCTTGAGTATCTCCCCCATACGAATCACTCAGGTCGCTTGGGTATGGTTGACGTTTAGGGTTAGCGATCGCAGGTAGACGACTCATTAGTTATAATATGGAGCAATTATACTCAACAATAACACCTCATTTGACTAGGAGCAACTTTCTTTAGATTCTCTTTATGAATCAGCTCTAAACAATACCATTTTATTATTTCTAAGTTTCAGTCAATCTCGCTATCAATTGAGCCAAATTTCTGTCTTAGCTAGGTTTAATTTTTCTTTTACTAATGCGTCGCCAAAATCCTTTGACTACCTTGAATTGATCGATCGTGTGTAAGATAATAAATGCTAAAAAAGTATAAGCTAACCAAAAATGTATGTTTCGACCTAAGTCTACTAAGTCACTATTCTGGGGAAATAAATCAGGTAAGGTTACACCAAAAAAGCGGACATTATTGCTTTTAAAGGAGTTAGAAAAAAAGAAACCACTAATAGGAACAGCCCACATAAAGATATAAAGAGAAGTATGCAGGGCTACTTTTTGCATCCATTTAAAACTATACTTGGGCAATCGCTTAGTATATTTCTTCCACCACACTTGTAATAGAGTTAAAATTCGCCAAGTTAATAAAGCCATTGTCAATACTCCTAGAGATTTATGGAAATCATAAAGAAGGTTTCGTCCAAAGGCATTTCTAGGCAAACGCGACATAAAAGAACCAACTAAAAATATAATAATGTAACAATTAAACATCCACCAATGGATCGACATTAAATTTTGGTAAGCAGAATTTTTTCTCGGTTTGTTTGTTTTTGAAGCTTGAGCCATGATTTTCCCGCAAGTTATTTTGCAGTGATACTATTTCAAAATTTTAATTTTAACATTTAATATCAATGGCTTTGTTGCACGAATATCCTGGAATGCTTGCAGTACAATGCTTTTGCATTAGCAAAGTTTATTGATAAATTCTTATTTCATAATGCTTCTAGCACTTTCATGGAGTTCTGATGGGGCCACTTGGCCCAGAAGCATCCGGCTTACTTAAAATCCGAACAGGTGCCGCCCAAGCCGGTCACAATGGTGCAGGTGTTGTAAACCAGCATACCCTGATAGCTGCCTGCGGGAGTGCCCTTTTCCCCGATGCCGTCGGCAATCAA
>NZ_JAAHGT010001468.1 GCF_010672385.1 Okeania sp. SIO2F4 | reverse complement strand
TTCAACCAGTAGAACAAGCTCTCAAGGATGCTGGGATGAAGCCAGAAAATATAGACAGGATTATTCTTGTGGGAGGATCTACTAGGATACCAGCAGTTCAAGCAGCAATAGGTAATTATTTTAATGCTAAAGCTTCTGATACTTCCGTGAACCCAGATGAAGCTGTGGCTTTGGGGGCAGCGATTCAAGCTGGTATTTTAGGCGGTGAAGTTAAAGACCTTTTGTTATTAGATGTGATTCCTCTGTCCTTGGGGTTAGAAACTTTGGGAGGAATATATACTAAGGTGATTGAGAGAAATACTACAATTCCTACCAGTCGCTCCCAAATGTATTCTACTGCTGTGGATGGACAAACGTCTGTGGAGATTCATGTTCTCCAGGGTGAGCGAGCAATGGTTAAAGATAATAAAAGTCTAGGTAGATTTTTACTGAAAGGAATTCCTCCTGCTCCGAGGGGTATACCACAAATAGAGGTTAATTTTGATATAGATGCTAATGGAATTCTGAAAGTTAAGGCTCTAGATCAAGGAACGGGTAGAGAACAAAGTATTGAAATTAGTAATACAGGTGGTCTGAGTGAAGCAGAAATTCAACGAATGCAGCAAGAAGCAGAAGTTTATGCAGAACAAGACAGTCAACAAAAACTATTAGCAGAATTGAGAAATCAGGCAGATACTCTTTTATATAACTATGAAGCAACTATTAAAGAACATGGTGATGTTATTGATGAAGAGTTATTAACAGAAGTTGGTAATAGTTATGAGCAGTTGAAACAAGTTTTGATTAATTCTGAAACTGAAGTTAATTATGAACAACTAAATCAGCAGATTGAAGTATTTAGGCAACAGCTTTTTGCTTTAGGTGAAACCTTATATGAACAAGGAGGAAGTGAAAAGTTGAAGTTACCAGAAGAAGATCAAAGTTCTAAGATGCTTCAAGATTCAGAAATTACACAACCAGAAACTTATAAAGAAGTAGAACCAAAAATTCCAGAGTCAGAAACTTATAAAGAAGTAGAAAGTGAGATATTTGTTGATACTAACTCAACTACAAATGACCATGTAAATTCAACCAAGATTCAGGAAAAAACTGAAGATCCTGAGAATGAATTTGGTAAAAATCCCTTTCTATAGATAAAGAGGGAGTAGGGAGTAGGGAGTAGGGAGTAGGGAGTAGGGAGTAGGGA
>NZ_JAAHGT010001467.1 GCF_010672385.1 Okeania sp. SIO2F4 | reverse complement strand
AGCTTTAACAATCTCGGCATGGCGTTCGCGGAGCGTTGCGGAGCGCAGTATCGCCCAACTCTTACTATTTATCCCTTAATTTATCAGGTTTAATTTTATTATACCGATGCTACCGGATTTGATATTAAACCTGTTGCTATTCCAGCAGACCACAACTCTATTGCTAAATGTCAAAAAAATGATTTGGTTTATGATTGTGTAAAAAAGTTTGTGGAGAAATATTTGGTGCCTCCACTTATACGACAACCATTAGAACTAGAGTATTCCAAGCACCACCACTCCCCACATACTATGTAGATCGCCCAGAATACAGCGACAATTTAAAGGCTAACCTACTGACAAATTCATCGGATACGCGAGCTATTGTGATGACTGCTATCCACGGTTTGGGTGCTGTGGGTAAGTCTACTCTGGCAACGGCTTTAGCTTATGATGAGGAGGTACAATCTCGTTTTGCTGATGGTATTCTCTGGGTGACATTAGGTCAAGAGCCTAATATTTTGCTTTAGCTGAGTCGTTGGGTGCAACTATTGGGTGACTATAATTTTAAGCCTACAAGTGTCGAGGCAACTGCTAATCATTTGCGGACGTTGCTTTATGATAAGGCTGTGTTATTTGTTGTGGATGATGCTTGGAGTACAGACCATGCTAAAATTTTTAATTTGGGAGGTCCGCGCTGTCAGGTTTTGGTGACGACCAGGGAAAAGGCGATAGCTGATGTTTTAGATGCTGAAATTTACAGTTTGGAAGGGCTTTGTTGTACAAAGGAAGGAAATAGGGTAAAAATAATAGTGCATGGCACGAAAAACCTACACCGAAGTAGATACTCGTTAAGTCCAAGTCCAAGTCTAAGTCCAAGTACCGGGTTAGTAACTGGTCTGAATATGATGCTTCCCTAAAGCACAGAGGTAGCCTGACATTTTGGCTCAGTCGTGAAGTAATAGAGCAGTGGGTAAGCCAACAGAAAACAGGAGGTAGGGGAGCATCGAATAGTTATAGTGATGTGGCTATTGAATTAATGGTCTGTGTGAGTAGCTTGTTTAGATTAGCGTATGGGACAGACCTCACGGGGTGACAAGCTAGTTGAAAGCTATATATAGAGACGAATTTGCGTTCGGGAACTGAAGAATACTTCAACTAAAATCAAACTCTTATTGAGAATGAATGAGGTGTAGTGCGTTAGCTCTTC
>NZ_JAAHGT010001466.1 GCF_010672385.1 Okeania sp. SIO2F4 | reverse complement strand
ATAAGTAGGTGGGCATAAATAAAGGTAAAATATAAAAGTACCTAAAAACCTGAAATTGCTAACAATGCCTTCTCCCCTAAAAGTTCGTCTAACTTCTGAAGAAAAGCAATGCTTATTTGAGTTAAAAAGTAATCCAAAAATTCCTCAGAGAACTAAGCATAGAGCGGAGGCTTTAGTCTTGAGTGATCGGGGATGGAAAGTATCAGTAATAGCTGTTCATTTAAACTGTGCACAGCAGACAGTTCGTCAAACATTTTACCGTTGGTTAACTCAAGGAAAAGAGGGATTATTTGATTCCCCACGTTCAGGAAGAAGACCGGTTTGGACTACTGAAGATATAAAATATATTGAAGAATGTTTAGAGAAAGAAGAAAGAACTTATAATAGTCGCCAATTAGTAGAGAAATTAAAACAAGAAAGGTCAGTAGAAATTAGTCATGACCGCCTGAGAAAAATATTAAAAAAAAAGAGTGGAAATGGAAAAGGACAAGGGTAAGTTTAAAAGGGAAGCAAAAAGAACAAGAATTTGGCCAGAAGAAAAAAGAGCTAGAAAAGCTAAAATGGTACGAGAAGAAGGGATACATCAAATTAAAATACTTAGATGAAGCTGGGTTTTGTCTATGGAGTTCAGCAAGCTACAGCTATAGTAAGAAAGGAGAACAGAAAAAAATACAACAAAAGAAAAAGAGAGGAAAAAGATTAAGTATATTGGGATTATTTAGCCAAGAAGAAAGTTTTGAGTATGGATTAAAGTTAGGAGGATTTCAAAGTAAATCTTATATAGAAATGATAAATTGGCAAGCTGAAAAAGCCGAAGATATACTGAAGAAAACGGGAAAAATAACAGTGATTGTTTTAGATAATTATAGTGTTCATAAAAGTAAAGAAGTCAAAAAAAATCTAGAAAAATGGAGAAAAAAAGGACTGGAATTTTTCTTGATTTCTGCTTACAGCCCCGAATTAAATTTAATCGAAACAGAGTGGCATCAATTAAAAACTCATGAATTATCTGGGAGAATGTTTGAAGATGAATATGATTTAGCAATGGCGGTTATAGATGGCATAGAAAAAAGGAGCAAAAAGAATAATTGTGTGTGGGAAAGATTTAGATTTGATTAGATAAGATTAATCAAAAAAGTAGACAACAAAAATGATTGCTATTTAGTCGTTTAATTATGCCGACCTACTTAAT
>NZ_JAAHGT010001465.1 GCF_010672385.1 Okeania sp. SIO2F4 | reverse complement strand
AAGTCATCAGCTCTTTCCGATTGGGTTTCTTTCAATTCTGGGGTTCTCTATTCTCTCAACTGCTTATCTAGATTATACTTGAAAGCATTTATTTGGCTAGAGATATTTGATTTAAGCGAACCGTGAGACTTTTGGTTTAATTGATGGGCCAATCGTCGTACTTTTCGAGACGGTTTGTTCTGGCCATTAATCCAGTGGCCAATGGCTCTGACCGAAACCCCTAGAGCTTCAGCTAATGTAAATCTGGAAATATTGAAATTTTTGAGCAGTTGTAGCGGGTCCAATTCTGCTGTTTCGATTTTTGGAGGGAATGGTAGGGACCAGTCCTTGTAGATTAGTAAAAGTTCCGAGGCCAGTCGTTGGATAGTTTGGCTTGGTCTTGTGGCCCCACATAGCCATCTTGAAACGGATGAAGGATTTACTCCTAGAGCTTTTGCTAGTTGCGTTTGGGATAGCCACGAAAACTGTAAAAGGAGGGAGACTGGATTTGTCTCCTCGAAATGTGCTATATTCATAACTTGAACATTTTTAAATTTTGTTTGCTATTGGGAAGGTGATGCCTTCCTAATGGCTTTATTTTTTTGAAAAGGCAGAACCTTCTCAACCTTCATTTTCGGACTTATGGTCTATAGGATAAATAGTATCTATGACATCTATTTTAGGCAAGAGATGTTTATATTTGTTTACAAATATAGTTAACTCGTTTGCCATATCCCCATAATCCAAAAGCTTTAAAATATAGGTGCTGTCAGTCTCTAAATCTTTGCCCCAACCTTTGATAGAGTTGGGAGAAAGTCCGGTAACACGGCTGATTTCTGCTATGGCTTTTTGTCTGTATCCCCAGTCTTCTGGCTTCAGGCCGTACAGTGTGAGCATCCATTTGTTGAGGTATGCGCTAACTTTCATTTAAGTATTTAATCATTACCAATCTATAATGGCCTTGAATTGTCGTTACCTCTGTTAACAATACAATATAAATGTAGAAGTTGGAGATATACGCCATTTTATAGAGATTTTGGCTGATGGAAATTCATTGGCCATTTACGGTAATCAGCTATTCAAAGAGGCTCTTCACCACAAGTTTTTTAATATGACCATTGCTGAAATAGTCAATAAACTCAATCCTGAAACATTAAGTGAGCTTACGGGTATTGAGTTTGAACGAATAGCAGATATAGCAGTAGGTCAATCTCCA
>NZ_JAAHGT010001464.1 GCF_010672385.1 Okeania sp. SIO2F4 | reverse complement strand
ATATCCCACTGAATTTAAGGTTGTTAAAGCACAACCACAGGCAGTACAAGTAATGGCTGTATCAAGATTTTCTGCGCCACAAATTGGGCAGTTGATTAACATTTTTTATCCTTATTTTTATTTTGCTGAAGAAGGAGGACATGACAGAATTTAGAATTTAGAATGCAGAATGCAGAATTATTAAATTAACGAATTCTTACAGCATATTTCGGACTAATGATGTACAGGTCTAAATGGTAAAATTCTTGTAGTGCGGGCATCTTGCCCGCTAGTCCTGTACCTCATAACAACGGAAAGCGCTGTAAATTAACAGATTAACTATTTTTTAATTCTCAATTCGCGCATTCTAAATTCTAAATTCATAATCTTTATCTTCTCACGCCTCAACACTGCCCATTCTATAGCTAAGTTCAAGTAATTAGAAATAATAACCGAATTTTACCTATGGCAATTTCATCTCCTGAGTTTAATATTTCTGGTTTATTGATACGGTATCCAAACCGAGTTTTACCTGTAGGTTTGATATAAATACCATTAGTCGAACCCATGTCTTTTATCTGCCATTGATTATTTTCAAAAGAGATTTCTGCATGGGTTGAGGAAACAGTCTCATCTCCATAAAATCCATCTAAATCAATTTCTACTGGTCCGATATTTGGGTCAAATTTACCAATAATGGCATTGTTACTATCGATAATAAATTCTGTTATAGGCGCACCTACTTGTTTAGATATAAGTTTAGCAACAGTGCCATTAATAAGAGTAGGATTAGTAGAATTTGTAGGCGATATATTTGCTTTTTGACCAGGTTCTATAATCGGGGTTTTGCTGGTAGGGATATTTGTAGATACTGGTGTTTTTTGGGGATAGTTGTTAATATTTTGATTCAGGTTTAATTGTTGTTCGTCTGATTGTAGAAATGTTTTTGCTTCTCGGTCTTTAATCCCTTTTTCTTGAGCTTCAAATAAAGTGGTTGATGCTCTAATTTCTGAACCACAAATTTCGCAAAATTGGTTTTTGTCTGCATTTCTGTCGTAGAAACATAAATTACAAGTAATAGCCATAATTATCCTCTTTATAAGCATTCAGCCGTCAGCTATTAGCTATCAGCTATTTTTAAGCATCTCAAGCAGAGATGCACTTTTTTTCTATTCTTTTTTCAAAGTGATACAATACAATCCCCAGAAATAATATTATAGTTCCTC
>NZ_JAAHGT010001463.1 GCF_010672385.1 Okeania sp. SIO2F4 | reverse complement strand
TCAAGGTATTTTTAAATTTTAACAGTTTGACAGATTTAGAAAATTGGTTAGAGGAACATTCATCCTCTTAGTAATTATTCAATTGTTGTAGGGGCGATTCGCGAATCGCCCCTACAGGAAATTTTGAGGAAAAGAGTTAATAGTTATCTATAGTGCGGGCATCTTGCTTGCTATTTATGTATCTATATTAATTATCAAAGGAAAAAATTTACCATGAAATTTATCAGTCCGAAAATTGATTATACCTTTAAAAAAATCTTCGGTTCCCAACAGAGTACAGACATCTTAATTAGTTTTCTCAACGCCATAATTTATGGAGGGAAAAAAGTCATTGAATCTCTCACAATTTTCAATCCCTATAATCCCAAAATCTGTAGGGTCGATTCGCGAATCGCCCCTACTTTGGATGTCAAAGCAGTTTTAGTAGATGGTTCTATTGTGGTAATTGAAATGCAGGTAGCTAGAATGGCAGGTTTTAATAAACGAGTAGCTTATAACCTAGCTAAAGCTTATGCCAATCAATTAGAAACAGGAGAAGATTATCTTCTACTTAATCCAGCTATAGCCGTAACAATTACAGATTTTATTCTGTTCAAAAATACTGAGGATGCGATTAATCAATTTGTCTTTCAGGAGAAGACGAAAAAGTTTGAATGTCTGGAGGAACAATTGCAGCTAATTTTTCTAGAATTGCCGAAATTTCAGAAGGCTTTGTCGGAGTTAAATAGTTTGGCTGATAAGTGGATTTATTTTCTCAAAGAGGCGACTCGTTTGGATGATATTCCCGAAAATTTAGGAGAAGTTGCTGAAATAGAAAAGGCTTTAAATATTGCCAATAAAATTAATCTGAGTGCCGAATAATTAGACATGGTTGAACGTCGCGCAATAGCAATGCAAGATGAAAGAGGACGAATAACTTATGCAGAAGAACAAGCTGAAGCAAGAGGTGAAGTAAAAGGTCGTCAAAAAGAAGCGATCGCTCTAATTATGGTTTTAATTTCTCAACGTTTTGGAGAAGTATCTGAAGATATTAAAAATCAGATAGAAACTCTACCTTTGGCAAACTTGGAAAGTTTGGTCAAGGTATTTTTAAATTTTAACAGTTTGACAGATTTAGAAAATTGGTTAGAGGAACATTCATCCTCTTAGTAATTATTCAATTGTTGTAGGGGCGATTCGCGAATCGCCCCTACAGGAAATTTTGA
>NZ_JAAHGT010001462.1 GCF_010672385.1 Okeania sp. SIO2F4 | reverse complement strand
TCTTTCTGCTGCCTCTTGCAGAGGAGCTGCGCTAACAATGCACCAGCCTCCAAGGTCAAGCCTCTTTCCGGTCTTACGGTCGCTCCACAGTACGTCGCCAATCCGACGGCTCCCCTAGACACTGCTAGCCCAGCAGCCTAATGGTACAATAGCACACTCTTAGAAAAACCGCTCTTATTGATTGGTTTTCCCATGCGACGCTCCCGACCTCAGGAGAGCGCGGGTCTTCAACCAACGTTGAGATAAAAAAGTTTTTGTTTCTAGTATTGCTCTAGCCCTATCTATCTTAGGGCTAGAGCAATACTACGAGCTTTAATTATATACCATACTAAAATAGGGGCTTGACACCCAAGCCCCTACTATTTTTGTGGCGATCGCTTAACGAATCAAGTCAAAAGATGTATCATTAACACCTAATTCCATGCTACCACGGTCTAACTCATCAAGGATAGTATTAACGATCCAGTTGAGTAGATTGAATGCTCCCTTATATCCTAAGATAGAATAACGGTGCTGGTGGTGACGATCAAAGATAGGATAGCCGATCCGTACTAATGGAGTACCAGTATCACGTTGGAGGAACTTACCATAGGAGTTACCAATTAACAAGTCAACTGGCTCAGTATCCAACAATGAACGTAAGTGCCATAAGTCCTTACCGATCCAAACTGTAGCTTCTTGACCGTTAGGATCTGCAGCTAATAATGCTTTAGCTTCTTCTTCAAAACCAGCAACGTTACCGTTAGTAACAACAACGTGAACTGGCTGCATACCTAACTCTAGAGTGAAGTTCAACAAGCCTAATACATGGTCAGGATCGCCGTAGATAGCAATGCGCTTACCGTGTAACCAAGCTTGAGAGTCAGTGATAGCATCAACTGCACGACCACGCTGAATTTCTAACTCTTCAGGAATAGCCTTACCAGTCAATTCAGACAACGCCATTAAGAACTCATCAGTACCACGGATACCTATCGGACGATATGTAGCTGTAGTTTGACCGCTCTTTTCTGCTAGGTACTCTAGAGTCTTAGGAGTAGAATATTTCTGGAAGGAGATAGTAGCCTTAGCATTGATGGAGTCAGCACCTTCTTCTAGAGTTGTACCACCATTGTACATCTTGAATTAACCCAAGTTAGGAGAATCAAAACTCTCAGCGTTATCAGCTAAAATAGTGCTAGGAACATCCATTAAAGATAGAATGTCTT
>NZ_JAAHGT010001461.1 GCF_010672385.1 Okeania sp. SIO2F4 | reverse complement strand
ATCCAGACACGATATAATTTCTAACTCCTGATTCCTAACTCCTAAAGACTTAACCAATCTATAATTGTTTAACCGGATTTGATATGACTTATACCAATTCCCAAAAGCATTGCTATACTTAGGTCGCACTTCAGTTATTAAGTAATTAACATAGGGGAAATCACCATGCTTGCTAATAATAGCCCAGTTAATATTTATTATTCTTATTTTTACTCCTCCCCACACTCCCCACACTCCCCACACTTCCCACACTTCCCCACTCAATCAGATATAGCAGCTAATGCAGAACTCGCATATCGAATAATTTTTAGTTTTAACTTATTGCTCTGGTTCGCCTATTTCCTCTTCATCAGAATCAGCCTCTTGAATAATATTCATTAATAACATTCCCAGTTCCCAGTCTGACATTCCGTTAGCTTGATATTGGATGACAATACAAGCTGCTGCAGTATTTATCCGCACCTTTAATACATGGGAGTCTGCATTTAACAGTTGTTCTAAACGTTTGGCATAGTCTGGTTCCGATGCTACCCTTGGTATTCGTAACCGGATGCGACCAGGAGTAGAATGTACTATAGTATATGCTGGCGAGTCTTCACTACTAACCGGACTCACTGATTGAGAAATAGTTGTTGCCTCAGTATCAACTACAGGCGGAGTTACAGTCACTTTTTGCTCTTTGAGTTGTTCAATAATTTGTCGCACAAAACCAGCAACTGTCAGGTTAACTAGCAGCGCAGTAGCTCCCCGTAGTTTGAATCTATTGGTAATCATCATTCCCACCAGAGGTGGTAGGATAAATTCGATTTCATTATGAGCTTGTAAAAATGCACCTAACTGTTCCCCAGTTGTTTCAATTGAGTTTGTGTTGTTTGTGTAGTTGGAGGTTGTAGTCATTTCAGTTATCAGTTAACAGTTCCTCTGACGCTCACCATTGGGATTGAAATACTGAAGATTCTTTCTTTCATCCCCTTAAAAGGGGAGGCTTGAGACCTTATTTTTTGGTCATTATTTATATGCTTATTAGTTATGAAAGGTGGGCGTTGCTGATTTTAGGTATGAAGTTCCTGACTTAAGTAAACAAAGACTGATTAATAAGGTCAAATCATATCTTCTGCTATATAAAACTGATACAAAGCGTCACATAACGTGACAAATTGATGTTTACTTCCTGCTTCGACCGGAACTGTCGGCAGCACTCCGTCCACAGGTATCAACGGA
>NZ_JAAHGT010001460.1 GCF_010672385.1 Okeania sp. SIO2F4 | reverse complement strand
TAGTGTTATGGCGCTACGCGCAAGTCAGAAGTCAGAAGTCAGAAGTCAGAAGTAATCCTTGACAACGCAAACAGAATTTATTAAGCTCCTAGCCCTTGGTTTGACTGCTATAAATTACATTCTAGCATGAATAAAATGTCTTGAAACTGATAACTGAATACTTAAAGCTAATAGCTATAATATTACTCAGAAGCTATAGGATTTGATATTAAATAAATAAAATGTTAAAATTTTAAGATTTAGAACTTTAGTTTAAGAGGTATTGAGTTATGAGAGACTTGAGTAATGTTCCAATACATTTGCTCGATCACGAACATTATCGTCAAATGTTAGTTCGTGATGGTCAACGTCGTTTTAATGAGTGGCACACGGAATATTTGAAGTATCAGCAAGGGTTTCTCCAGGATCAACGGCGTCGAATTCAGGAACTAGAAAATTTGCGTGAGTCTATTTACAAAGATCATAAACGTCGTTCCCAAGAATCTAGGAAAGAGTTTTTGCGTTATCAAAATAAGTTTCTGAATGAAATGCGTCGTTATTAAGTTGATATTTTTGTACTACAAATTAATCAGGTGGGGTGGAAATTTATTTTTCTATAAATGCAGGGCAAACGCATCTAAAATTCTGGCAGTTTTGGGCATTAATTTTTTATATCCAATCCGGATGATTATTTATTGTAGTCATTGCGACTGGAACGGAGTGGAAGGAAGCAATCTCTTGCAACCCCTGAGATTGCTTCCTTTTGGTCGTAATGACGACTTTTCAACCGGATTCTATATTACTGAATATTGATGCTGATTATCAAATAGATGCTTTATGGGAGATTGAGTTAGAAAAAATAGTTGAATAAATTGAATAAGGAAAAGTTTAAACAGTGAGTCACAAACAGGTATTTCAGAAATTACTTTCTAGAGAAAAATAATAGGTTGTAATTTTAATTCATAGGCACAAATAAAAATAAAAGAAGCTGTCGCATATTATGATACTAAAATTTATAGTGATCAATTAAATTTCCTCTACGTTTGACTATCTCAATAAACTATACTAATAGCAAAATCATCAAATTTACTGTCATACAATTTGTTAATCTAATATTGTTTAATTGCTCTTTGCATAGCCCGTTTATCATCTCTACGCTTAATAGTTTCACGCTTATCATAAAGTTTTTTACCTTGTGCCAAAGCAATATCAACTTTTACCCAACCGCGTTTAAAATACAAGA